>DATAUY010000171.1:0-2023 GCA_036268025.1 Candidatus Sulfotelmatobacter sp.
ACCCTACTGGAATCCGCGGGTGCGCGGCGCGCTGTTCGGCCTCACCCGCAACACCGGCCCCGCCGAACTCGCCCACGCCGCGCTGGAAAGCGTCTGCTACCAGACCTTCGACCTCTGGGCCGCGATGCGCGCCGACTGGCCTGATGCGAAAGCCGCGAACATCGTGCTCCGCGTCGATGGCGGTATGACCGCGTCGGACTGGACCATGCAGCGCCTCGCCGACCTGCTCGACGCCCCCGTCGATCGCCCGATGATCCAGGAAACCACCGCGCTCGGCGCCGCCTATCTCGCCGGCCTCGCCGCCGGCGTCTATCCCGAGCCTTCAAGGTTTGCCGACAACTGGCGGCTGGAGCGCCGCTTCAAGCCGGCGATGAGTCAGGCCACGCGCGAGCGGAAGCTCGCGGGCTGGGCGCGGGCGGTGAAGGGGCTGCTCGCGAGCGATGAGGGGGAGGTCGGTTAACGTATGCTCAAGCGCCTTTTTCCGGGTTTTCTTGCGCGACTCCGTCTTCGATTACGCTCGCACAATGCAGGAACCAAGCAGCCAATGAACGCTCTTCCGCTAACGATCGTCGTCTTCGCCGTACTGACAGTTCATTCGGCTACCGCATCCGAGTTTTCAGTACGCTGCGAGGGCCAAACACCTCCCAGACCTTATTTTGCTACATTCGATACTGATGCGAAGCGGGTCGTCTTCGAGTCCGCTCCCTCAGATGTTAAAACATTCGATGGGAGCAACGTGATTGTCGGTGAAATCGATGGGCAAGACGATCCCGACGGAAGGATCGAATTCACGCTTGATCTTTCTCGCTTATCTCGTGGAAAGCTCAGCTTTATTTTCGACAGGAAGAACAAAACCATGTTCTGGCCTGGGCTTGACGATGGATTTCGCCCTACGCTCACGCATTCATGCACTGTCTCTTCTCCGCGAAGCCTTTTGAGCTTTCGCTCTCCTGTTCCGGTTGGCCATCCGATTACGGTGAGATGCGAAGATTCTGAATCCGGCTACTTGACGATGGACGTCGACTCCAAAAGGGCCATGTTCGAACGTGGAGGCCGTGGCAGCTTGTACCGAGGACAGGTGATATCGGTGCATAACGGCGATATTGACCTTGTCATGGAATTTGGTGGTCATCCTCGCCAAATGACCTGGAGCAAGGCTACTCATACTCTGACAATCGAAGCAGCCGCGGGCGACAGCCAAAGGCCCCGCATGATTTTGCAGTGTCAGGAGATCCCGCCACGAACGATGATTGAATACTACAAGCTGTTGCGGCGATAGTAGTGCGCTTAGCGCTAACGACCTTTCCTTCAGAGGCCGAATCGAATCGGGGGCTGCGCGGTCCGCGAATGAAGATCCCGGATTTTCTCATTTCTGATTTTCAGAAATTTTCTTTGACTCCGATCCCAAATCACTTGCCTATTAGGGGACGTCCTGTTTCGAGAAGAGGGGCGTTGGCCATCGTCACGAACGTTGGAGCAGGATGCGGTGGACGCGAAAGGCGTCGTCGCGCGCTTTATGCGTGCGGACGAACGACGCTGATGCGTACGGCGAAGTCGTGTGGTCCTGACGCCCCGTTGCTGGCGTCAAGTCGGCGATGATGTTTCGGCATCATGCTGGCGACGGTGTCAACAAGCCCGGTCACCGGGGAGAGCACGATATAAGCCGTAAAACCATTGCGCAGGGAAGGCCGGAGTGTTTCCGCTGAACCTGTATGCTCGTGTGCGTTTTTTTAAGCACAGTTTGCACACGAGACCGCGGGTGCAGCGCGCACCCGGTCTTCCCCGCGCCCTCTTCTTGGAGGTCGCGTACGCCCTCTATCTTTCGAGGGCGGAGTTTCTTTGCAAAACTCGGGCACATACTGTCGCGGGAACGCGAAGCTGTGCCGGTTGTTTGAAATTTGAATCTGGAATGATGCGGTGCCTCTTTCCTTCTCCCCTTGCGGGAGAAGGTGGCTCGCATCTTTGCGAGCCGGATGAGGGGGCCACACAACGAGATGCGGCGATTAACGAGAGGCCGCGACCC
>DATAUY010000172.1:0-24604 GCA_036268025.1 Candidatus Sulfotelmatobacter sp.
GCGCCACTTCATCTGGTTGCCGACGATCGTCTTACGGCCGGAAGCGTCCACCACGATGCGGCAGGTCGTTTCCATTTCCTTTTTGCCCATCGAATACTTCACGGTTGCGTGATCCGGATTGCTGAAATCCACGCCGTTCACGCCGATTCCTTCGTACACTTTGGCGCCGAATTCGTTGGCATGCTGCAACAGCATGAGGTCGAACTTGCCGCGATCCACGTGATAGGTGTAGTTCTGCCCCACACCCTGCTCGCGCTCCGCGAAGCGAATATCGACGTGGCAGTCGGCGGAGACGCCACCGAAATCCATGTTGTAAACCTTGGCGTCGGAGGCTGCGGTCCAGGCCGCGCCCAGCTTGTGCGGGAACTTCGCTTCTTCCATCTTGGGAAGGAAATTGAGCTCTTTGAATACGCGCGTCGAAGACGGCACAAGAGATTCGCCCACGTGCTCGCGCGGCATGAGTTCCTTCTCAAACACCACGCAATTGACACCGTTCTTGGCCAGATAGGCCGCCATGCTGGAGCCGGCGGGGCCCCCTCCAATGATCCCTACTTCAAAATCAACAGACGAGCTCATATGCGCTCAATTCTCCCAGGATTGTTTGTATGGAAATGTTCATTCTACCGGAATCGTTCTATTCCCCTAATTAGCGCTGCCAAAGCCACTGTCGCCGCGCTTTGATCAAAACAAAACACGTTTACGTCCACAGTGCAGGGGAGAGGAAAAAGCTTGAGGGGTACCGCTACATTTGCCAACGAACTGTGTTTTCTAAGTAAATCAAATTTCGAACGGTTCGCCAAGCTGAAAATTTTTGCGCACTAACGACGGTAACCAGGCGAATCATATGCTGCTTTCTTGTAAGCCACTGGTTTTAAAAGGGCAACCCTTGATTGGTTCGTTCTTTGGTCAAATCGGGGTACCGTCTTGCTCAGGGTGAGGGCTCAACAACTAGCCTAAGTCACATTCATCAAACCCCGTCTTCGGCCGCAAAGATGAAATTACAACATTGGGCACAACCCGGAGGTGTTCCCATCTCATCTTCCACATCGTTCATTTCGTTCATCGTGAAATTGCATTCAAAGTTGCATTTCTAGAGAGGTGTTCGTGCGAGTTTTAGGGCCTTATTTTCTCGTCTTTATCCTGCTCACTTTCGCCATGCTTTCGCTCACGGGTTGCGGCGGAAGCTCGTCATCAAATTCCGGCGGGGGACAGGATCCAAGCATTGTGATCAATACTCCCCCTTCGCAAATTGGGGCGGGAGCTAACTGGCAATTCAGTGCGACCGCTTCTCATTCCTCTACAGTCAACTGGACCGTGAGCACGCAGAATGGCGGGACGATCGATTCCACCGGCCTTTATATCGCTCCCACTACCGGAACGTTCCCGATGAATGTGACGATTACTGCTACCGCCGCAAGCGATCCCGGCGTGACCGCTTCCACAAGCATTGCCGTGACGCAGACCGATCCCCTCGGCACTGCTCAGGGAACTGTGACTGCGTGCCCTCCATTTGGCGGCGGACTCTCACAGTCAAGTTCGACCTGCTATCAGATTAATACCTCTTGCGAGGGTGTCGCGGATTTTTCCGCCTACCTGAAGGTGAATGCGCCAACTGGAACGCCGCTGGGAACGGTAATCTTCGGGACTGGCACCGGAGGGGTTGCGCTCTACGATTTTGACCAACCTGACTTCTTCAATGGAAGTACGAACGGCGGTCTAGCGGTGGTGCAGAGCGTGCTTGATGCCGGATTCACGACCGTGCAGGTCACATTTGGCGGACCGTTTACCGACTCTACGCCAAACGGATGGCTTACCGGGCCGGGTGGCGTTCGGCGTCTGGCATGCCGCTACGCGACCGTTGCGCAGTGGGTCTATCAGAACATTCACAATTCGAACACTGCCGCTCCGCTGTGCGCGACGGGCAATAGCGGTGGCTCGGCGGCCATCGGCTACGCGCTTTCTGACTATGGCCTGGATTCGATCTTCTCCATGGTGGAAACCACCAGTGGGCCGCCGATGTCACGCCTCGATCAAGCTTGCCTTCCCGCTACGAACTCCGCTTGCACTCCACAAGCATTCACATGTAATGCCGGAGATCCGGCGGAGAATCTATCCATCTGCTACACCAGCGATGACGCCGGTATTGTAGACACCGCGTACCCGCAGCCGCTGTGCCAGAACGCTATCAACGGGAGTGCCCCTCCCGACGGCTTGTTTCTCTCGGACAGCATTCTGGGAGCGCCCGCGCGTACATTCCCAAAGACGCGCGTAAATTTGCTGTTCGGCGGTCAGGACCAGTCTGCCGCAGTCGAACAGGGATTGACGTGGGGAAACGCGCTGGGGAGCACGGTAAAGGCACAAGCCTGCATCTCGGACGCTCCGCATCCGATTCCCTCGGCAGCCGATGGCGCGGCGGCGATCGCGACGGACATCGTGAACTTGTGCCGCCTGCAGTAAGCAGGCACGCGACGGGCGTCATGAACCCGACGTACTCGTGTGTGAAAATTCGTTGCTCTTAACTTACCAACGGTGTTACCAGCGGCCATCGCACCCCACGACCTTCTGAGTATTTTTCCAACCCTGTTTTTTGTTCCAACTTGCACAGCTTTTCGCTATTCTCTTCAAACCACATCGTCTAATTGAGTTTTACGTTCGCGCGTCCCGACTGCACTGGAGTGCAGGCATTGCGTGAACCAACAGGCTGTACCCTCTCTGGCCGCAGTTCAATTCATTCCTGCATTTGAGGGTGTCGTTATGAAGAAGTGGCTGTCTTTGCTCTGCGCTCCTGCCTGCGTTTTATTTTTCTCGCATATCACACTCGCCCAAGCCAATGTCAACGAAGGCCTCGAAACGGCATTTCTCTACGTAGACGCGACCAAAGGATCGGATTCGAACCCCGGCACACAATCGAGTCCGTTCAAGACGATCGGCAAAGCCGCGTCGGCCGCGCAGACGAATAATCAGAGCGGCATCGGGACACGGGTGACGATCAATCCCGGCACCTATCGCGAGAGCATCACGCTGACGCACAACAAAAAAGACACGTCCCTGCCCATCACTTTCGAAGCAGCCACCAATGGAACGGTTATCGTGAGCGGTGGAACTTTGTACACAGGCTGGGCTAAATACCAGTCGAATAACAGCATCTACACTAATGGCTGGCTGAACGATTGGGGAACTTGCCCGCAGTTGTGGTCGTGTCCGTTCCAGCAGGAAATCATGATGCGCAGAGAAATGGTCGCCGTAAACGGCACCGTTCTCACCGAAGTTCTGTCACTGACACAGATGCAGGCCGGAACGTTCTACGTCGATGAAAAGGGCGCTCAGATCTACGTATGGCCGCCATCCGGAACGAACATGGGTACGGCTACGGTCGAAGTCGGCACGCTGCCGACACTTTTGTCGATTTCACAGAAATCCAACATCGTGGTCCGCGGTCTGACGTTTCAATACGCCAATACCTGCCGGTGGGGAGCCGCTGTGCAGATCATGGGATCTTCCAGCAACATTCTCTTCGATACCGATATTTTCCAATGGAACAATGCGCAAGGGATCGACATTTCCAACCCGACGACCTATTTCACCGTTGAAAACAGTTCCTTCCTGCACAACGGCGACAGCGGTATTCAGGAATCGGAGACCAAATACGGCCTCTGGCAGTCCGACACGACTTCCTACAACAACTGGCGCGGCGCGCAGGCTGGCTATTATGCATGCAATACAGCGGGTCTACACGGATGGGGCGCTCACAATGACACCATTGACGGCCTAACCATCAGCTTCAACGAGGCTTACGGGCTTCATTGGGATACGGATCATGCAAATATCAGCACCAGCGGCATAAATGCGACCAGCAATCTGATGAGCGGCGTCTTCATTGAAAAAGACGAGGGGCCGATTACACTCGACAAGAGCTACATCTGCAACCAGAATTCGAGCCTGACCGTGGGCGGTCTCGTGCTGCGCAACTCTCCCAGCGTTTCCCTGACGAATAGCGTACTGATGAACAATGCTCCCGCCGAGGTAATAGTGATCGGTGTCGCTGGCGGCATGATGGTCAAGAACTGGGAAACCGGCATCAGCAAGAACCTGATCACCGAGAATTTCACGAATACGTCGAACACGGTCCAGGGCAACACGAGTACGCAGCTTGTTTTCAAAGACAGCTACCTGGGTGGCACGGATTGGTCAGATTTTCAAAACACCCTCAGTTCGTCGAAAAACACTTGGTGGAATGCGTCGAATTCCAGCACGCCCTTCACTGTGCCCAGCCCCAAATCAGGAACCAAAGACAGCTTCTCCGGATGGCAGAGCACGACGGGGGAAGATTCCAACTCGAGTTTCAAAGCGCCATCGGGCAGTCCTGGAGCCGCATGCAGCCTGACTCCTGCCGGCACGGATTTCTGGCTCACAATCGATAATGCGTTGCTGACGGTCAAACCCGGAGGCAAGGCTACTTACAACCTGGCGCTGACGGCCCTTAATTTCACGGGCACTGCCAATTTGATTCTGGACGGCATCAGCGAGGTGAAAGGGCTCTCCGCAACACTAAGCGCGAGCTCGATCAAAACTTCCGGTTCATCGGCGCTGACTGTCACCGCGGGAAGCAGCACACCGAAAGGAACTTACTCGATTACGATCATTGCCAACAGCGGTAATCTCACTCGCACCGTCACCACACAATTGACGGTCAACTAGAACCAAGCACGCGCACATGACCTTCGACGGGCCGCAGCCCGATACGGGCTGCGGTCGTTCTCTTTAGCCGTCTCGCTTCTAGCGGTATCAACTCTCGTTACTTATTCCTGCGAGCAAAACTGTATAGAATTTTCTCGCTGCTGAAATTTCGGCACACACTCCCCATGACGAGACGGGTTTCCCTAGCGCTGTCGTTTGCGTTGCTGCTTGCATTCGTCGTCCTCGGGCAGACTTCTTCCCAAAGGCCAAGCCTTCCAGTTGGCCGCGTGACGTCAGGCCGGGATATGACCACAGCACGTGGTGGGCACACGGCCACGATTCTCCCCGACTTCAAAGTATTTATTGCCGGAGGCAAGGACCAGCATGGCAACGTTCTGGCATCAACCGAGATCTACGACCCGACGACGGAGACCTTCACACGCGCTGTCAGAATGACGCTTCCCCGCGAAGGACATGCTGCGGGCGCTCTATCGGATGGAAAGATACTGATCGCAGGGGGAGTAACCCGCGGCGGAACCTCACTGGCGAGCAGCGAGGATTACGATCCTGAGACTGGGAAGTTCACTCCCCGCGGAACCATGCACTCAGCGCGCATTCGCCCGGCGATGGCCGTATTGCGTGACGGGCGAATTCTTCTGACAGGCGGCAGCAATGGAAAAGCAATCCTCGATTCCTGCGAGACCTACGATGTGCTGAATGGAAAATGGACACTGACCGGGCGTATGTCCACCGCTCGGTCCGGCCACACGGCAACGCTGCTCTCCGATGGGCGCGTGCTGATCGCGGGCGGAGTCAACGGCCAGCACGCGGTCCTGGCCAGCGCTGAAATTTTCGATCCGCAGACCAACAAGTTTTCTGGGATCTCGCCGCTGCACGAAGCCCGGCTCATGCATACCTCTGTTCTTTTGCCCACGGGGAAGGTGTTGATCGCCGGAGGAACCTCTGACGTTGCTGGAAAAAACCTGCTCGCATCGGCAGAACTATACGATCCTGCGAGCCACTCATTTTCTGCCGTCGGCGAGATGACAGAGGCACGCATGAAGATGCCGGACCAAGCGGCGTTGCTGGACGGGCGCGCGCTGATCGTTGGCGGGGCGGCGTCAGCTGAAATTTTCAACCCGAAAGATGGATCGTTCCGCGAAGCATCCGGGGGCCTGGATGTGGCCCGATTTTATTGCGTGGCGATCCAGCTTATGGACGGATCCACGCGAATTTTCGGCGGGTATGACGCGGCGGGAGTGAGCACCGCAAAGACTTGGATTTACCGGCCGTAAGCAATCACTCTCGTCGGACTGTTACACCCAGTCTGTCGTTCCGCGCGGAGCGAGGAACCTGCTTTCCCCGGCCTCCGGGCAGAACAGCGGGTTCCTCTTTGCTCGCTGCGCTCGCTTGTCGGAATGACAACCGATTCTAGAGGGCGCTCGGACGAGACCGAGTTGGCATTCAAAAGGAAACGGGCAGATTCGCGAGAATCTGCCCGAATATTTCCAGCTAATAACGCGTGTTACTGCCCTGTCCCGGTCAGCGTGATGACCTGCGGACCTGTTGGATCGGGATCGCCGATTCTCATGGCCCCGCTGATCGTGCCGGTGGTTCCGGGCGAGAACGTGACGCTGAAGGTGCAGGTGGAGTTCGCCGGCACGCTGCCGTTACACGTGTTGGTCTGGCTGAACGCATTGACGCCGGTGAAGACGACGCTGCTGATCGCCAAGGGAGTTGCCCCCGCGTTCTGGAACGTGACAATCTTCGCAGCGCTGGTTGTTCCCACCTTTGTGGCGGGGAACATCAGAGCCGGAGGAGTCACCTTGACGGCGGTTCCCTTTCCGCTCACCAGTGCCCCTTGTTTGGCCAGCGTAAAGCTGCCATAGAAGACAAGGGTTGTAGTCTCCCCGCCCGTAATCGTCGGCTTGAAGGACATCGTCGCGGTGCAACTGGCGCCGGGAGCCAGACTGCCCGAACCGACAGGACATGTGGTAGTCAGCGGGAAGTCGGTGGCATTCAAGCCTTCAGAGTCGATATTGGTGAACGTAACCGCTACGCCGCTCGTATTGGTGAATGTCGCGACCGTGCCCGCCGAAGTCGTGCCCAGGAGTTGGTAACCGGGGAAGCTGATGGTGCGCGGGCTCAGCGTTACGGGCACGTTGCCGCTCCCGGTCAGCTGTATTGCGATCACGCTTCCATTTGAGGCAGTAAGAAGCATTTGCGCATTTGCCGTTTCAGAGGCTGTGGGTGTGAAGACAACCGAGAATGTGCAGGCTGCGCCTACGGCAACTGTCGTCCCGCAGGTTGTCGTCTCGGTGAAATCCGAGGCAGAGCTGCCCACCAGAGAAATCGTTCCAAGAGTGTAGACGGTGGTGCCCGTGTTCCGGAGCGTAACTGTCTTGGCCGGGGTCGCGAATCCGGAAGTCTGCTTGCCGAAGGCCAGCAAACTCGGCGCGAGCGTAATAGGACTGTCCGTCAGGATTGAAACGGTATTTGCCGTGCTGGCTGCGACCGCAATATCCAGCTTGCCGTTGTTGTTGAAATCGCCCACGGCCAACCCCGAAGGAATTGCGCTTGTCGGGAATATAGATTCTCCCTTGAACGTGCCGTCGGGGTTGCCGATCAGCACGGATACCGTGTTGTCATTCGCATTGGCGGTGATCAGGTCCAGGTGACCGTCGGCGTTGAAGTCAGCAGCAGAGACCAGGACCGAATTTGCTCCGACGGCATAATCCTTGTGGTTCTGAAATGTTCCATCTCCGTTGCCAATTAAAACTGAAACCAACTTGTTGGACGTTCCGACGGCTAGATCGAGCTTGCCGTCACCGTTGAAGTCGCCGGTCACAATGCTGTTGCAGTTAGTCGCGGTGGGAAACGCGATCGGGCCCTGGAAACTTCCGTCGCCGTTGCCCAGCAAAATGGCCACACTGCTGTCGTTATTGTTGGCAACTGCCAAATCGAGTTTTCCGTCACCGTTGAAGTCGCCGATTGCTACTCCGGCAGGGGCGTTTCCGGTAGCGTAGTCAACGTGCGACTGGAAGGTCCCGTCGCCATTGCCCAGCAGCACAGCCACCTTGTTGTCGTTCTGATCCACAACAACGAGATCCAGTTTGCCATCGCCGTTAAAGTCCGCAGCGGCAGCAGCGGCGGGATGCGTACCCGTGGCATATTCCACATGGGTCTGGAAGGTCCCATCGCCGTTGCCGAGAAGGATTGAAATCTGGTTGAGAAATCCTGCGACGGTGACGAGATCTGTTTTTCCGTCGTTGTTGAAGTCGCCGGTCAGAATCGCAATCGGGTGGCCGGGAACACCATATTCCACATGCGTCGGAAAGGTTCCGTTACCGTTGCCAAGAAGAATGGAAACCGTGTTATTGCCCGTAGGCACTGCCAGATCCGGTTTGCCGTCATGGTTGAAATCGGCGGTAGCAACGTCCTGTGGAGAAAGATCAGTAGCATAGTCGAGCTTGGAAAAAGCCGTGGCTGCGACCGTTTTCACGGCCTGAAAATAGACAGCATTGGAAACACCGCCGCCTGGCGCGGGATTCACCACCGTCACCGAGGCCGTTGAAGCTGTCGCAACGTCCGCCGCGTTAATGGATGCGGTCAGCTGCTCACCGCTTACGAAGGTCGTGGTGCGGGCATTTCCGTTCCAGTTCACAGTGGCGCCGGAAACGAAGCCATTCCCGTTCACGGTCAGCGTAAAAGCCGGCGAACCAGGCGCCTTCTCCCCCGGAACAAGCGGAACATTGATCATTGGAATGGCATTCTGGGCAAAAGCCGAAAACCCCACCAGTAAGAATGAGAAAACGGCGGACATGGTTCGAACCAAGCGGCGCCCGACATTTTGAGAGACGATCCGCCCACCCATATTTCGCAGATTCTGCTGACGCCAGGTATCCACAGAAGTACCTCCTCATTCTTGTAATCTATTGGTAGTTGGAACCCTTCGGTGCCCGCTTGCGGATGGACTTAAAACCTATCTTACTCAGTCGGTTGAGTCTGTCTGCCTCGTGTAAAGCTGTCAAGATGAAGGAACTTGCAGGAGCCTTTGGTTTAGGGAAAAATCGTATCAACGTTGCTGGTGGGTTGGGTGATGTCAGGAATGGCCTGGCGGCCCGTGTGAACTTGGTGTCTGAAAGGGGAAACCGGACAGCGTCTTTCGTGCGCAATCCATTGCAACTCACTACGTGTTTCCGGGTTTATGTGCTGCGAATCAGGTGCAATACTCTACACTGAGGAGCCTGAAATCATGAGCAAGATCTCCCCCGATCTAAGCCGACGATCTGCTTTGCCTGTTCGCATTCGAACCACGCTGACCTTTGCAGGCCTGTTGGGAATGCTCGCATGCGGCGGAACGGGTTCACCGACCTTGTCGACCGGGGGCGGAGGCGGCGGAACCGGCGGCGGGGGTGGAGGAGGCAGCCAGAATGTGCTCCCCTGCACTTTTGCCGCGCCTAATGCTGGAGGCACGACCAGCGGCGCGGGAGTGGGCACCACCGTCAGCGCCCAATACTTCGGAATGCACGTCAGCGCCCCGAATGATCCCTGGCCTTCCTCGCTCATTCCGAATTTTCAGATCGGAGACCAGCGCCTATGGGACGCAGGGGTCGCATGGTCCCAAATCAACACGTCATCAGGAGTTTACGATTGGTCCGGCCTCGACAACTGGCTGTCGGACGACCAAATGCACGGAACAGACGCTCTCTACAATCTGGCCCGGACGCCGACCTGGGCTTCATCGTCGCCCAACGACAGTAGTTGCACCAATGCGGATACTAACGGTTCGGGACAATGCGATCCGCCTGTGGATTTGAATGCCGATGGCTCAGGATCCGACGACGTTTGGATCGGATGGGTGACCGCTATTGCGCAGCACAGCCAGTCCAAAAAAAGCGCAGGAGGGACCGGCATCTCTTACTACGAAATCTGGAACGAATGGAACGCTCCGGTTTTCTGGAACCCCGCGAATAGCACAACTCCCCAGTTGGTTCGCATGGAACAGGATGCGCGCTGCGTGATTGAGGGACCTCCGGCGGGCAAAAGTTGCAATCCGGACAGTGTCTTCCCGGACGGTACCGCGATCGATCCGACCGCAAAGATCGTAAGCCCGTCGCCGGTGGGCGCACATTCCACGCTGGATGCAGTCGCGAAAAACCTGTCTACTTACCTCCAGACCCAGGTGAATGGGAATCCCGGGGGATCGTTTTCCGACGTGATCGGATTCCATGGCTACGTGGGTACGGGAACTGCAACGAGCACGAGCGCTGTTCCCTGTCCGGTAGCGGAAGATGTCAACACCGTGATCGCGGATATGAACAGCACGCTCAGCTCTTACTCGTTCGCATCAGGCAAGCCTCTTTTCAATACCGAAGGCGGTTGGAGCAAAGCCCTATACGAAGGATTTACCGACGAGGACGAACAAGCGGCTTTCCTGCCGCGCTATCTATTGTTGCAGGAGTCGGCAAATGTCAGCCGGGTCTACTGGTATTTGTGGGACAGCAACGTACTGGGCGCGCTTTATGACGACTCTACCGGAAAAGCGACCAAGGCGGCCACGGCCTATGGCGAAGTCAGCAAGTGGACAGTGGACGCTACGGTCAGCAAAGCATGCAGCGCGAATGGAACAATCTGGACGTGCGGCTTCACACGCCCTTCGTACTCCGCGCTCGCGGTCTGGGACGCCGGACAAGATTGCACGGCCGCATCTTGTCCGACTACGACGTTCGGTGTTCCCAGCGGTGGATATATCGAGTATCGCGATGTGGCGGGCAATGTGACCTCGATGAATGGCGCATCATCCCTACAAATTGGGGCGAAGCCGATTTTGCTCGAAACTGCACCACTGCCGTAGGGAATTGTTCGCCAGTCGCAGGGTGCAATCTGCGTAGACGAAAACGCCTGGCCGCGCTCCGAAAACGAATCGCTTACAATGGCTCGGCATCGCGCATACTACGTGCGCGGCCGGGCGATGGCTGATCTTTCCACCGACAGGAAGTTTCAATTCGCGGTTACCCACGCCTGGTGGGTCGTCGCAGCGTTTGCATTGATTTATGCGATGCTCGCCGGCCTGCACACCTTGCAGGACTTCGATCTGTGGTGGCAACTGGCGACCGGCCGCTGGATCGCACAGCACCATCAGATTTTTTCCACTGATGTTTTTTCTTACACCGCATTCGGCCAGCCCTGGATCTATCCCGTTCTCTCTGGCTTGATTTTCTACGCCTGTTTTGTCCTGGGGGGATACACGCTTCTGTCTTGGCTTGGAGCGTTCGCTTGTGCTGGAACAGTCGCACTGCTGCTGCGCCGGAACAGTCTCGCCGTTTCCGCCCTGGCGCTAGTTGCCGTCCCTCTTATTGCAAATCGCACGCAGCCGCGAGCTGAAATGTTCACAACTGTTCTTTTCGCGGCGTTCATGGCCTTGCTGTGGAAGCACTATCAAACGGGAAAGGCGCTCTTGTGGCTCCTTCCGGCCTTGATGGTTCTGTGGGTGAATCTGCACCCGGGATTTGTGGCTGGACTTCTACTTTGCAGCGCGTATGTCTCGCTGGAAGTGTTACGTTTGGCTGTCAAAAGTCAGCGGCAATCAGCGGTTGATCACCTTCGACGTTACTGGCCCTGGCTTGCTCTTACGTGGATCGCCACGCTTATCAATCCTTGGGGTGCGTACATTTATGCGGCGGTATTCCGCCAACAGCGGGCGCAATCTCTTCACAACCTATGGATCGTGGAATGGGAAGGTATTCATCCATCGTGGGCGAGCTTGCATCAGGCGATGGACTGGCGTGAGCCTCAGAGTTCGTTCTGGTGGCTTGCGTTCGCTGCTTTCATCGGCATTGGTTTCGCACTCTGGCGAAGACAGTCCGGTGCGGCGTTGATGCTGGGTGCCGCAATGTACTTTGCATTTCAGCACGTTCGTCTGCAAGCACTGTTCGCATGTGTCGTGGTTGTCGTCGCGGGACCGTTACTCGGAGAGCTGATCGAAAATTGCTGGTGCGCGGTCACATCACGGCTAAGACGTCCGCACCTGCAAACTGCCGCGACTTCATTGTTAGCCTTGATCCTCTTCGTTCTTTCATCAGTTCGTTCCTACGATCTGGTTTCGGACATTCATTCCATGCGCTCAAATGAGATGGCTTTGTTTGGCACTGGAATTTCGTCGTGGTATCCGGAACGCGCTATGGAATTCCTCAAACGCGAAAAGCTTCCAGGGCAGATCTTTAACGGCTATGCGCTGGGAGGATATCTGACATGGAAATCGTTTCCCGACTATCGCGTCTACATTGACAGCCGGGCGTTGCCTTTCGGACCCAAACTATTCTTTCGCTCCTCCCAATTAGCCGGAGCCGGCCCCGATTCCGCGGCGTGGAAGCAGGAGGCCGATGCGCGAGGCATCAACACGATCATTGTCCCGTTATCGCGCTATCAGGGAATGACGTTGTTCCCGCAGCTGCACGCGTTTTGTCACAGCAAATCATGGGCCCCCGTCTATTTGGATGAGGTGTCAGCAATTTTTGTGCGGCAAAGTCCTCAAACTGCCGCTCTTATCCAGCGCCTGGCCTTTGATTGCGACAAGCTTTCCTTCAGCCTGCCATCCGGCATGAGGTCAATGCTGTCTCGAAGAACAAGAGCTGAACTGTTCAACGCGTGGGCTAACGCCGGAGGGGTCCTATACGCTCTGGAGCGTTATCCGGAGGCGCTGGACTATCTCAATCGAGCGCAGGCTGCTTTCGCGGACAATGCGAATTTTCATCTCGTGCGCGCGCTGGTGCTTCAGGAAATGGGCCGGGCGGTGGAGGCTGAAGCGGAATTTGAAGACAGCTTGCGCCTCGAACCGAATGACCAGGCATGGTTCGACTTCGGGCTCTTTTACATGACGCAAAAACGATATGCCGATGCCGCCGAGATTTTCCGGCAGTCGGCCGAAACTTCGCCGCGCCCCCACGAAGCCTGGATGATGCTTGGCCAGGCAGAATTGCAGATGCGGCAACCGGACCCAGCTCTGGCTGCGTTTGACAAGGCGGAACAAAGCGCGCCGTTTCGTGATGGTGGAGAATCTATTGGGGCGGGATTTTATTCCTTGATCGCGACTGGGCGCGCTAAAGCCTGGTATCAGCTTGGCGATGCTGCCAAAGCGGTTGAATTTCAGGAGCAAGCCGTACAATTCGCCCCCGATGATGCGAAGCTATGGATGGGATTGGCGGATTTGTACGAAGTGCAGGGCCGCACGACGAAGGCGGCAGAAGCGCGGGCGCATGCTGGACAGCATCGATGAAAACGCCTTCTGACATGACTGAACGTTGTTGCCTTCCCGAATCTCCACAGAAAGTTTCTTGTTCCCACAGAAAAGTTGGGCCGCGTTCAGAAACTCTGAACGCGGCCCGTTCCCTACCTACCAATTGTTGTTTACAGCGATCGCAGGAAGTTCACCAGGTCCTGTTGGTTCTTCGAACTCAGGTTGTTGAAGTTCGTCACTGCCTGGTTGGCTTCCGAAGCGGGATACTTGCTGTTCGCCACGCTCAAGTGATCTTCGATCGCGGTAACGATGTTGTTGGTGCGGCCATCGTGCATGAACCACAGCCGTTGGCCGATGCCCCACAGAGGCGCCGTACGGAACTCGTCCGGACCAGCCTGTCCTTGCGGTAGACCGTCGGCAAGACCCGGGCCCATGTGATGAACGATCAGGTCGGAGTACAGATTGATGGTGGTATTTCCCAAGGCCGGACGGGATCCAGCCGGCGTCTTGAACGATTGCGTATGGCAGAAGATGCAGCCCGTACTCTGGAACTGCAATTTGCCATTCTGGGTCGAGCTGGTCGTCTTGGCCGGAGCCGGAGGCGCGAGCCACTGGGTAAAGTACTCGACGCGCGCGCGATCGTCGGGGAACAATTCGGTCAGAATACCGGCCGTGAAGTTAGTTACGGTTTCAGGCACAGGATTGATGACGCAGCCTGGTGTCTGATCGATTTCATTGGGGAATGTCTCATTGGTGACGCCCATTTCGACATTCATCTGCTGGGCGGCCATCAACAAGGTGGAGCGGATCTGAGCCTTCCAGCCAAAGCGCTGAATGCTGCCATCGTTGCCGCTGTAGTTCGGATGGCCCGTAATTTTCAGCTTCGCTTTCTGCGCGAGGTTTGCGTTCATGTTAGCGACGATGTCGCTGTTGCGAACGATTTCGATCAGTCCATCACCGTAGGTCGGAAGAACCTGGCGAAGAACCAGATTGCCCTGCGAAGAGGCGGTATTGAAATCAGGCTGCGAGATGTTGCATCCCGTGGCGTCGGTGCGCCCGGTGATCACAAAATTCTGGTGTACCGTTCCATCGGCGATGGTCGTGCCCGGCTGATCGATGAAGCGAGCTTCGAGGACCGGACCGGTCGAAGAGATGAAGAACGGCATGGTGTTGGTCGCGCCGTCGGCGGTGTAGATCGAGAACATCGGGTTCGATGGCGGACTCGAGCCCCCAACCGCGGGATAGGCGTGGCAACTGGCGCAGGAATTTTCATTGAAGCGCGGGCCAAGACCGCCGTCCACCGGAGAAGTGACGACCACATCATGAGTGCGATTGAATTCCGTCGTGATGGTGGGCTCGATCTGCTGCTCGTTGGCACTCAATGTCGAAATAAAAGTGCCAGCATTGGCGGGCAATGGCCGAGGGCCAGGATCGGTTGCCGTCACTCCCGGAGGCAGCGCGACATTTTCCTGCAAGGCAGCCTGCGACGCGTGTCCGACCGTTTTTGCGCCCTTCGGGAAGTAGGCGGCCGCGGCGGTGCAGATTGCCAGCAGAAACACGACCGGTATGGCGACCCGGGTCCATTTCCACTGGCTGTTCGACTGATGCATTTTTTCCGGCGATGACATAGAGTCCTCTTCGTCTGATCGTTTCCCTAAACTCACAATGAGCGCAGGAAGTTGACGAGATCCTGCTGGTTCTGCTGCGACAGCGCGTCAAAGTTGTTGATGACCGTATTCGCCTCGGAATTCGGATAGGCCCCGTTGCCATTGCTGCGGTGATCTTCGATTGCCTGCACGATATCCGAGGTGCGTCCATCGTGCATGAAGAAGTATCGCTGCCCAATGCCCCAGAGCGGCGCTGTGCGGAACTGATCGCCCGTAGCGTTGCCTTGCTGCACGTTATCGGCATTGTCCGGGCCCATGTCATGCACCAGCAGATCGGAGTAAAGGTTCGTCTGAACTTTGCTCAGCGCTGTAATCGAAGACGCCGGCGTTGTGAACGAGTTCGTGTGGCACATATTGCAGCCGACGGCATTGAACTGTACCAGACCGTTGCTGGTTGAAGTGGTCGGAGCCACTGGGGTTGGCGGCGCGAGGAATTTCATGAACAACGAGAAACGCTCGAGATCGCCGGGGAAGTTGACCGGCAACTTCGGCGCTTCACCCGTATCGTTACGGTCGTCAGGAACGCCCTTCGTCTTATTGGTTCCCACAGGCACCGGGAACGGTGGCAGGCAGCCTGCGATGGATTCGTCGTTCTCGCTCGGGAAAGCTTCGTCGCTCACGCCCTCTTCCACCGTGTAGGCTTCGCCGGCGAAATAAAGCAGTGACTTGTTCTGCGCTTTCCAGCCGAAGCGGGTGATGGTTCCATCGTCATCGCTGTAGTTCGGGTGCCCCGTAATTCCCAGCGACTGCTTCAGCGATTGATTGGCGTTCATGTTGGCCAGGATGTCGCTTTCCTGAATCAGCTCCATCAGGCCGGTACCGAACGTCGGGGTTGTCTGGCGGAAAATGATGTCGTTGGTCTGCTGCGCAGTCGTGAAATCCGGTTGCGCCATCGTGGTGCAGCCGGGCGCGTCCGAGCGGTTCGAGATGGTGAACATCTGGTGTACGCCACCATCCGGAGTTACGCCGTCAGACTTGAACGGGAACCGGGCCACAATCACCGGACCGGTTGCAGTAACAAAGTAGGGCATGGTGTTGGTTGCGCCCTGCAACTGGTAAATGCCGAAGAGCGGATTGTTCGGCGGGCTCGATCCGCCGACCGCGGGATATGCATGGCAGCTTGAGCAGGAATTGGAATTGAATCGCGGTCCCAGTCCAACCGTCTTCACCAGAGGTCCGCCCGCCACGAAGTTCACTTCGGTAAAAATCTGGGTCAAGCGGGTAGTGATGGCCTTCTGATCGGTGGTCAGGGTCGAATAGAACTTGCCCGAGGCCGCAGGCAGCGGACGCGGGCCCGGATCCACCGCAAGGGACGAGCCGTGCACCACGACAGGCCGTGCCATCAGAACTGCCAGCGATGCGGCCAGCAGAAGGGCAAAAGCAACGAGATAGTACGGCGTCCGACTGCGAGTGTTTCCAGGATTGTTTTGCATTGGAGAGTTGTCAAATCTGTGCATGGATTTCCAACCTGTCTCACCGGAGCTTACAGTTTTGTACTACGTGTCAGCGTCTAGAACGAGGAAAATAAGGGGGGTTCAAACTTGCTACCATCAGGCTGCTACAAGCTGCACGTAAACGTAGCCCAGGGTCAGGAGCATGTCAATGAGAGGATTTTCTCCATGAAGGAATTTGCATCCCCCAAGGCGGTCATATATAGTTGGTAAACTCTTCAGCACCAGGTAACCATCTGAGCAATGGCTCCAAAGTGCCATTTACCCGGCCGACGAGCCCGAATACCTTGTCTGATAAGCCTCTGGCCAAGGGAACGGGGAGAGAGCAAACAGAGACTCTCGACTCGTAACTAAGGTTTGCACGTTCCCCTCTCGAGCTGTTCGAACGGTTGTCCACAAACCCCAAGGGAGACTAAGGACTCTCAACCGCATTCACTAAGGGTTTTCAAGATGGCTCAATTGACCAGTTTTCCACTTCAGGATCGGATCCGGGTTTTCGCCGCAGACAATACCTCCATGAACACGCAGTTGTTGGCGGAGGCGCTGGGCCGCGACGGGCAGTTCGCCATGGCGACCCCGGCTGCCTCGGGGGCGGAAGTGCTCCTGGCAATCAAGCGCGAGCGTTCGAACGTCGCGCTCATCAGCGCACGCCAGGGAAGTGAGGGCCGCGGGGGCTTTGGACTGAGCCGCGAGATTCGCTCGGCATCTCCAGCCACTCGCGTGATCATGTTGCTCGATTCATCGGAGCGTGCACCAGTCGTGGATGCGTTCCGTTCGGGAGCGCGTGGCGTATTCTGCCGCACCGAACCACTGAAGCTTCTCGCGAAGTCAATTCGCTGTGTGCATGAAGGGCAAATCTGGGCGAGCAGCAGCGAACTGCAATTTCTGTTGGAAGCCATGGCGGAACCCGCTCCCATGGCATTTGTCAGCGCGAATGGCGATGCCCTGCTTTCAGCGCGCGAACTTGATGTCGTGCGTTGCGTCGCAGAAGGACTCAGCAACCGCGAGATCGCGCAGCGGCTGAGCCTGCGCGAGCACACAGTAAAGAATTATCTCTTCCGCATTTTCGACAAGCTTGGAGTTTCGAGCCGCGTTGAAGTTGTGCTTTACGCCCTGGGCAATCAGGCCTCGGCGAGCAAACCGGAACCCGCTGCCGGGCCGAAAAAAGAAGCTTCCCACGCGACCCCGAATCCCCGTCCGGATTCGCCCGTCCGTCTCATCAAGCGCTAACGAAGTTACCCTGCTCTGAACTTTAGCCCTCCACAGTAGACAGAAGTGTCCCAGCGGAAATGTACTTCCGACCGACTGGTCACTGACCGGAGGTTATCTGGGAACAAGTGTTTTCCTTTTCTAGTGTTACCTCACGGACGCCCTAAAACCGGGCATCCCACGATCCCCCTTTGGCGAGGTAACTCAGATGAGGTCCGATGCACTTCCTCCGGCTCGGAACTACAAGAAACGCAACCCGACCAGCGTAGTTGGCGTGGCTGGGTTGTTGATGCTGTTATTGTCCCTGTCCTGGTTTACCGGGTGTACCGCGGCAAGCTCCGCAGTTCCCGGCAAATCCGATATCACAAGCCCCCGTTCGCCGGCCAATCGCAATAATGACGGCCCGAACCTTAGAATTTCAGCAAAGCTCACGACCGCTCAAGTTGGACAATCCTACAATGTGACCATCAGCGTAAGCGGCGGCAAGCCGGCTTACCACTTCAGCCTGTCCTGGGGTTCGCTGCCCGACGGCATGACGCTGAACTCCACAACGGGAACCATCTCCGGTGTTCCGACCAAGAGTGGCTCATACAATTTCGGCGTACATGTCACTGACTCGGGCGATATGGGCGGCGCCGATGCCTTCGCCATCACTGTTGCAGGCGCCACCGAAGTAGGAATTTCAGTCAGCCCATCGACTACGACAGTCGCCTCTGCCGGCACAGTGCAGTTCACAGCAGATGTGACCAAGACGTCTGATGTGGCTGTCACCTGGTCGGCTTCGCCGGGAAAAATCAGCAGCAGCGGCATGTACACGGCGCCGGCGGTTACTTCGAACACAGCCGCCACGGTCACCGCGACGAGCCAGGCTGATTCGTCCAAATCGGCGAGTGCAACGCTGACCGTCACTGCTCCGACGGTGGCTCCTCTGGACATTACGACCACTGGCCTTACCGACGTGACTTCGGGCGTCACTTATTCCGCGAACCTGAAGGCAAGCGGCGGCACGACTCCTTATAGCTGGTCGAAGACATCCGGAACGCTGCCCAGCGGGATGAGCGTCAGCAGCAGCGGGTCTCTGTCAGGAACAACCACCCAGACGGGCAATTACAGTTTCACCGTCCAGGTCACGGATGCTTCTTCGCCCAAGCAGACGGCGTCGCAGTCCCTTACGCTGACTGTCAACAACAACAGCGGGAATACCGGTGGCGTGCAACAGTCATTCTTCGGCGCAGACTTCAACGGCGCCAAAGTGTGGCCGCCGACCGACGGGCAGAACCAGATCGCAACCCTCACCGGACTTCGTTTGTGGGACTCCGGCATCAAGTGGGGACAGCTCAACACATCCAGTGGCGTCTACAACTGGAGCGGGCTGGATAGCTGGCTGGACCGCGCCGAATCGGCGAACATGGACGTGCTCTATACGTTCGGCGATACGCCTCAGTGGGCGACAGCACCAACCGCGCCCGCGGGGTGCAACACTCCAGGCGCATACAGTTGCGCTGCTCCGAGTGATGTCAATGCAGACGGAACGGGCACGGATGATCACTTCTCTGCATTCGTGACTGCGCTGGTCACTCATGCTGCGGGACGAATCACCTACTACGAACTGTGGAACGAACCTGACTGCAATTGCTTCTGGGCAGGCACGACCGCCCAACTGGTCCGCATGGGCAAGGACGCGGCGTCGATCATTCGTTCGCTCGATCCCAACGCCAAGATCCTCAGCCCCTCCGCGCATGGTCCGACCATGGCGACGTGGTTCGACGGATACGTGGCTGCCGGCGGCGCGGCGAACTTTGACATCGTCAACGTTCATATGCGCGGCCAGCACGGCACCAACGCGACCCCCGAGGCATTCCTGACCGTCTATGGCCAGGTAATCGCGGAGACGCAGAAGCGCAATCTGGCTTCTCTGCCCTTATGGGATGACGAGCACGGAATCCTTGAAGGCCAGGGCCTCACCGACCCGGACATGCTGGCGGGATACAATTCCCGGTCTCTGCTGCTCAGAGCGGGAGTTGGCCTCCAACGGCAGTACATCTATACCTGGGACAGCCATTCTCCTTACGGATTGCAGAGCAGTCTTTCGGGAACCGCCTGGAACCAGACGGCCACCTGGCTGATCGGGCATACCATCAGCCCGTGCAGCGCGACAGGAACTGTCTACACGTGCCAGTTCGACAATGGAATGGTAGTTTGGGATACGTCACAGTCGTGCAGTAACGGCGTATGCACGAGTTCAAACTACACCTATCCATCGGACTACGTCTGGTCGCATGACCTGGACGGAAACAAGTCGGCGTTGAGCGGCAAGACGGTGAAGGTTGGGTACAAGCCGATCTTCCTCGACAACTAAACCCCATCGCAAGCAAGAGAAAAGGCCCGCTTCGAGAGAAGCGGGCCTTTCTTTTTCTTTGTTCGCGGACGCTCGGAAAATGTGAGCAAGCGCAACGATCCGTCGGAGAATTCTCCCATAGTCAGCGTGCTAGACTGGGTTTAACCTACTTTGCCGGGGAACCTGAAGCGCCGCCTGTTCTGGATTTTCGCCCGCACCTGCTTTGCTTTCTACCGCACTTTCCCCATCTTCGGATCGCTGCGCGCCGCCATCGCGATCATTTACCGGAACGGCAAATTTCTTGTCATTCAGAGAAATGATGGACGTGGAATCTCATTGCCGGGAGGACTGGCGGGCTGGCGGGAGGAAGAGGAGCATGCACTCCGTCGTGAAGTGACGGAGGAAACAGGGTTGGAAGTAACCAACACAGTGCTTCGTACGGTCTACGAGAACACGGCAGACATTCCCTGCGCGACTTCAGTGTTCGAGGCGGAGGTCAGAGGAGAGCTGAAAGAATCATGGGAGGGCATGCCCGCATGGATGTCTGTCGGCGAACTCGAGCCGCAGCTCGTCGAGAGCCAGCGGCCCGTGCTGGAGTGGATGAAAAGAACTTGCAATGACGATCGATCGCCGTTAATCCAGTAAAGTGCTTCCGTTAGTGGCCGGTTCCAGAAAGCGAAACCACCTGCGGAGAAGAGCCCGCGGCATAGCTCAGCGTGAGTATGCCATTCACAGCACCCGTAACCGTTGGACTGAACGCAACTCCAAGCGTGCAAATGCCATTGGCGGGAATGTTTGCGCCGCAAGGGACGCCTCCGCCGGTCGTATAGACATAATCGCCGCTGGCTACGACACTGTTAATAGGAGTCGCCGTTACCTGATTGTTCGTGACCGTTACTACCTGCACTGCGCTCGTGCTTCCTACCGATACGGTCCCGAAGTTGAGGTTCGTGGGCGACATCGTAGCCGCCAGGATGCCCGCTCCTGAAGCATCAATTACCTGCGTGCTGACCGAAGCATTGTCGATGATCGTTATGCCCCCGACGAGGGTTCCCGTGACCTGAGGCGTAAATGTGACGGAGATTGAGCAGGTCTTGCCCGCATTCAGCGTGCCGGTGCACGGGGCTGTGCCGCTGAGAGCAGCCGCAAACGCCCCGCTTCCCGTAATGCTCGAGAAGGTAATCGCAGCCGAACCACCGTTCCGAACCGTCACAGTCTTGGAGACCGGTGTATTCAAAACAACATTGCCGTAACCAAGGTTCGCGGGAGTAAAAGTAAGCGGCGGGTTGGGGCCGTTTTGACCGGTTCCGCTCAAGCCGCCTGCGCTCGGGCTTCCAGGCGCGTTGTACGTGATGGTCAGCGCGCCTTTGATCTGGCCGTTGATGGTTGGCGAGAATGTGACGCTAAAAGTGCACTTGCTCTTGCCTGCCAGCGTCCCATTACAGGGAGTAGCACCACCGCCGATGGCGGAAAAGTCTCCGCTGGTTACGAAAGTGAAGCTCATGGTCTGGCTCTGATTATTAGTCAGCGTCATCGTTTGCGCTGCGCTTGTGCTGCCTACATTCAGAGCGGGGAAAGTCAGGTTCGCGGATAGCGAAACCGCCAACATCGCAGAGCCGGTCATGCTCACGACGTGCGGCGCGCCCGTCGCATTGTCGTTGATGGTGATCGTGCCATTGATCGTTCCCGTAACCACCGGCGTGAAGCTGGCGGTGACTGTGCAGCTTTGTCCCTGAGTAAGGATGGCTCCCGAGCAATTGCCGCTCTGCGAATAACTGCCGCTGGCCAGGACAGAGCTGATAGTGACGCTACCGAAGCCAGTATTGGTGACCGTTATGCTTTGTCCGGCGCTCGTCGTGTTCAGCACCTGATTGCCGAAGGCGAGCGAGGTCGCTGAAAGCGAAATCGCGGTGGACACTCCGGTGCCGGTAAGAGTAGCGGTCTGTGGGCTGTTCGCGGCATCGTCGTTGATGGTCAACGTCCCGTTACGCGTGCCGGTAGCTGTTGGAGTAAAGAAGACGTTGATCGTACAGGTGGCCATGGCCGCAAGTTGTTGGCCGCAGTTATCCGTCTCGCTGAAATCTCCGGACGCGGTGATCGAAGAGACATTCAGCGCAACGCTCTGATTGTTGGTGAGCGTCTCGGTGAGCGCCGAGCTCTTTACATTGAGTTGCTGGCTGCCGAAATTAAGACTCGCGCTCGAGAGCAGCACATCGCCCGCGCAAGTGCTGGCCGGAGGCAGAGACGCCATCTGCGTATACCAGAACGGCTCAGTCGTGCGGTTCGATGCGAGGAATTCCCCCGCCACCCATACCGTGCAGGAATCGCTGGGATCGAGCACTGCGCTCGACCAATCCCCCCAACGGTAAGCCAGAGTATCCGTGTCTTCCGCGTCGCCGCTGTTCGCAGGGTTGGCAATGTATCCGTAGGTGGAAATCTGCTGCGTAGCGGGGTTGATGAGGAAGCTCTGGAGTCCAGGGTGCTCGTTCACAGCGTTTCCGGAGACGTTGAAAATGCCAAGAAGACTGCCGGCTCGGTCGCGAACCACGCTGGGCATGAAGACCCAGGCGTTTCCGTCATCGGGATCGTTCACCGTGTAGTCTGCGGCCACAAAAACCGAGTTGGAGCCGGTCGTATTTCGCTGAAGGGTGCGTACATCGGCCTCGGTCTGTCCCACGCTGGACTGGGAGGGCGTGATTTGAATCGCATGAGTTGACGTCCAAATACTTCCCTGGCCTCCATTCGAGGTGTAGTGAAAGAACTGCTGCATGCGGTCGGCGACTGAATCAATGTGAATGCCGGTGGCGGCGGTGGAGGGCTGCGGAACGCAAATCGTGTTGTAGTAACCCGACGGCAGGAAACACCCGAGCTGGTCGCCGTTCGGCTGAGTGGATGGCAGGTCCCAGCTGTTAACGAAAGTTGGGGCCGGCGTGGCCGTCGCCCAATTAATCGTCCACTGCTCGACGCCTTGCGAGTGATTCGGATCGGTCAGGTAGGAATGGTTGTCCTTCGGCGGAGAGATCACGTAGGTGAGCATTTCTCCGTCGCCCGAGATCGGCGGTGTAGTGTCGTCATTGCTGGCAGGAACCCAACTGCGGCGCTGATTGAATGTGGTCAGCGGGTGTGCAATCGCGCAGGCTGGAGTCTTCGAATTGTTGACGTAGGGGCTCGCGGTGCTGGCGCGCATGCCAGCGATGTCAACGGCGCAGACCAGGACGCCCATCACATTGTCGCTGTTGTTGATGTCCTGAAGATCGTAGGTGATCCACATCGCCTGATCGGTGTCGGGAGCATACGGCGGAGCCAGGCTGACGGAGCTCTGCCAGAGGCCGGCCTGCGGATAATCCGGATAGTAGAAGTTCCCATGAGAGTTCGTGGGAATGACCGTATCCAAATCGAACTCAAATGCAAACCAGGAGAACGCCGGCGAAGAAATATCGTCGACATTGCTCATGGCCACGCACATATAGTTATGCCCAGTGGCGGTTGAAGTAATGCGTTTCTCGAGGACCCAGACGTTGTAGACGTTGTCGTGAATTAACTGCGAGTTCGGAGTAAAGGCCGCGGGACAATGGGGCGTGTTGCCGCCGTTATCGCTGTTCTGGCTCCAGGGGGTATTGTCCGACTTGGGATTCGTATTGCCCTGGAATTTCACCGGCTGGTTCGCATTGGGCCCGCCCTTGTACCAGCACTGGTAGGCGCTGTTCACGTGCTCGCAGTATTCCGTGAGGCCGACTGCGATGGTGACGTCGGGCGCAGCAGTAGCGTTAAGCCTGCTTTGAGTGGTATTCAGCCCGGTGAACGTGCTCATCGTCTGGCCAAACGACGGCGCGCAGACGGCGACAAGCAGAAGCGCAAGCGACAGGAAAGGCCTGGTGCGTGAACTCACCTGGAAAGACTCCGTATCTGGGGTAGGAAAACAGCTAGCCATAATGTGCTGCATTTTAGCTTCCATTTCTGCAGTACTACTAGATGCATTAACTGTTTGGAATCTGCTACTTACGAGGAGGGCCTAGGAAGCCACTTCACTTTCGCGTGGCTTGGTTGCAACTCGTTGGTACCTGGCTTTCATCTCCCGGTACTTCTGCCAGACGGCCACTGGGACAAATGCATACGCGAATGGAACGATTGAATCCTTGATTCGGAGGAGGTTGTGGCGGATTCGGTCCTTCATCCGTTCAAAAAACGACGCCGGAACCGTTCCGTCGGGAATGACAGCCTTCACAGGAAACTTGCCGCCAGATTGCTTACGCCAGTATGCGGAGTACCGCTCGACTTTGGCTTTGAGTTCTGCCGATAAGACTTCCGGGCGAACTCGATCAGCAACAATGCTTGAACTCTTGACCATCGAGTGATGCTCACCGCCGTAGACAGCAGAGCGGTCAGCGCCTTCCAGGGACGTCATTTTCGGATCGAATGGGATTCCGATGAACTCGCAAATCGAATTCAAAGTTGCGGCGGTATCGCGGGTGAGATCGTCATACTCCAACTGGTAGATCGCGGCTCCGCGGCGGACGAGTTCGTCGGCCTCGCGTTTCATGCGGCGATAGCCCAGGATGGCGCGGAGATCCATTCCCGTCTGCGCAAACCATGGAGACTTCTCCGCGGCGCGGACGATACTGCGACAAACGTCGGCGGGATCGCGCCAGATCACGATGAACTTCGCGTCCGGATACCAGTCCGAAAGCTGCGTCATGTAGTCGTAGTACGTGGGCGACTTGCACCCCCAAACCGTCGCGCCCTTCTTGCCCGCGTATTGCTCGGCAACAGCGCGAAATGCGTTAGGCAGATCGGTAATGTCGGGGCAAATCGCAGTGGGATCAACCTTGTGACGGGTCAGCGCGCCGTTCCAGGCATCGACTTTATTCAGCCACCACGAACTCTTGCGTGGAATGACAAAGAGCGGCTTCAACACCAGCATGTCTGACTCGTACATCAGGCCGATATCCGGATGCTGGTTGAGCAGCGCGTAAAGCAGCGACGTGCCGGAGCGCCACATGCCTATCACGAACAGCGGCCCGCT
>DATAUY010000173.1:0-3177 GCA_036268025.1 Candidatus Sulfotelmatobacter sp.
CTCATCAAGCAGACCCTGGAGGCATTCCTCGAACTGGAAATGGAGGAGCATCTCGGGTATCCGCAATACGCCGCCGAAGGCCGCGGCAGCGGCAACTCCCGCAACGGCAGTGGCGCCAAAACCGTGCGCGGCGATTTCGGGGAAGTGGAAATCGAAACACCGCGTGATCGCAACGGAGAATTCGATCCGAAGATCGTCGCCAAACGGCAGACCTCGGTCGGCAACTTCACCGAAGCGGTGATTTCGCTGTATGCCCGCGGCATGAGCACGCGAGAGATTGAAGATCACGTCAAGCAGATTTACGGCGTGGAAATCTCGCCCCAGTTCGTTTCCCGCGCCACCGAACAACTGCACCAGCAGATCACGGACTGGCAGAGCCGCCCGCTGGAACGGATTTATCCGGTGGTGTTTGTGGACGGCCTGCGGGTGGCGGTGCGCACCGAGAAAGGGGTTCTCAAGAAGTGCGTCTACACCGTTCTGGGCGTAGGCGTTTCCGGCCGCCAGGAAGTGCTCGGGCTATGGATCGAAGAAACCGAGGGCGCCCGCTTCTGGCTCAAGGTTTTCAACGACCTGAAAGCGCGCGGCGTGCAGGATATCCTCGTGCTCTGCGGCGATGGTCTGACCGGCCTGCCGGACGCGGTGCGCAGCGTCTTCCCCGTCGCGGATGTGCAACTGTGCGTGGTGCATCAGATTCGCAACGCGACGAAGTTCGTCTCGTACAAAGACCGCAAGGCTTTCTGCGCGGATATGCGGCCGATCTATACCGCGCCCACCATCGAGGCTGCCGAACTGGCGCTGGAGCGCTTCGATCAGGCCTGGGGCGCCAGATACCCTGTGTCCATCGACAGCTGGCGCAGACACTGGGACGGGCTGACCGCCTTTTTCAAGTATCCGGTCGAGTTCCGCCGCCTGATCTATACGACCAATGCCATTGAAAGTCTGCACTCGCAGATGCGCAAGAACATCGCCAGCCGCAAGATGTTCCCCAACGATGACGCTGTACTCAAAATCCTGTTCCTCAACATCCGAAACTTTTCCAACCGCTGGTCGCGCCGTCAGGGCTGGGATATAGTCATGAATCAGCTCGTCGCCATGTTCGGTGATCGCCTAAAACCGGAGGTTGTCGACGGGTTGTGATGTAAGTGCTCCGCCATTTACACAGTTCGCGTGACAGTCTCGGCCAGGCGCCACGATTGGGAATCCGGGGCCGCAGCGGATCAGTTGTAAAAGGCTGAAAGCCTAAGAGATATCGTACGGAAGGCCAAGTTGTCGGACATCAAATCCAAAGCCGGCAGCGATCTCATTTGCGTTGGCCGACGATGCGCCCGAATGCACTGTCACGTCAGCGTATAGCGCGTTATACGGCCGTGTGCTGTTCGACCAAGCCAAGTGTGCCACTCGACTGGAAGCGGATCCCACCGAAAGCGTGATATGCTTTTGATCCCATAAATAAGAGCTTGGCAGCGGATTGCAGGCTGGGCGCTTCGAATACGTGACGTATGGAGACGTGGGCGCCTTTTTTGATCGTCGATCATCGCGCCCCGGTCTATCGGCAGGCATTGGCGCTATTCGACCGCATTGTGACGCCGATACCTCGGGAACCTATCGGCGATCAAACGCACGATGAATTGACTCAACCGGAGGCAGAAATAAGCTACTTGACGGCTCATGATGCCGCGGAATTGCATGAGTGGAATTCTGACGTGTTTTGCCGAGTGGCGGAGGCCAGTTCTGGCGGAGGCGATTCGCGGATGGTTCAACCTCGATGCCTACGGATACTCGCATGATGCTCTAGAGAGTGTCCTGCTTCTCAATTTCCTGGACTCTGGGCTTGAGGTCGAGTATCCTGGGTCTGGCTTATGGCCCAGACCGCGGAGCAGATCACGATCAGCAAAGGCGACCGGGAACTTATGGAGGCCTTGCTGCGCGCCGGCAACACGCCTCAGAAGGTAGCGTTCCGAATCAACATTGTGCTGGGAGCGGCAGCGGGTATTTCCAACGCGCAACTCGCTCGGGATTTCGCGACCACAAAGAGTTCGGTGCTGAAGTGGCGCGGCAGATTCGCCAGCTCCGGTCTACCGAGCATTCTTGAGGATGCTCCTCGCAGCGGACGGAAGAAGAGCATCAGCCCGGAAAAGGAGGCGGCGATCGTGGAATCCACGCTGCGTACCAAACCGCCGGACGCGACTCATTGGAGTACACGGTCCATGGCCGACATGCAGGGCGTAAGCGATACAACGGTTTACCGCATCTGGAAAGCCCACAGGCTGCAACCACATCGGGTGGAGACTTTCAAGCTCAGCCGCGACCCGCAGTTTGTCCACAAACTCCGTGACGTCGTTGGCCTGTACATGAATCCGCCGGAAAAGGCGCTGGTTTTATGCGTGGATGAGAAAAGCCAGATTCAGGCGCTCGATCGTACGCAACCGACGCTGCCCTTGCGGCCGGGTCTGCCGGAACGCCAGACGCACGATTACAAACGGCACGGCACAACGACGCTGTTCGCGGCATTGAACCTCATCGACGGCAACGTGATTGCCGAGTGTCTGCCCCGCCATCGTCATCAGGAGTTTCTCCGGTTCCTGCGCCGCATCGACCGGACTGTTTCGAAAGAACTGGACGTTCATATCGTTCTGGATAACTACGGGACGCACACGCACGAAGCCGTTCGCAAATGGCTTGAGGCTCGCCCCAGGTATCACCTGCACTTCACCCCAACGAGCGCTTCATGGCTGAACCTCGTCGAACGCTTCTTCGCGGAAATCACGGACAAGCGCATTCGTCGCGGCACCTTTCACAGCGTCGCCGAACTCGAGCGCGCCGTCCTCGATTACATTCGTACCCGGAACAACTGCCCGAGGCCGTTTTCCTGGGTGACGAAAGCCTCTACAATCCTGGCTAAGGTTCGTCGCGCCAGTTCAGCTACTTCCGAAGCAGGACACTAGCTGCAGATTGTACCCCGAAAGTAACCGTCAGAGTCCGGGCGGCACTTCACATGCCGTAGCATGTGAAATGTCCGTATCAATTATCGATTCGCCAATCCGTCTGCGGAAGCTCGGAGAGTAATGTCAGCATGTGGCAGCCCGCCTGCTGGCCGAGGAAGGCGTGGGTATATCGAACTCGCGTCGGCGATTGCCCATCTAACGCTCGGCGCGTCGTCGTTGTCGGCATTGGGCG
>DATAUY010000174.1:0-1515 GCA_036268025.1 Candidatus Sulfotelmatobacter sp.
TTCGTATGACTGTTTCTGTGTGAGGGCCATGGAAAAAGTTTTGGTCTAAATTCACCTCAGCGGCTGAAGCCGCAAAAGACGGCGGTACTTGCCGCAGCGCTTAAGCGTTGCGCCACCCAAACCCAAAAACTATGCCACTACAACTCTCTACAAATCTTTTCGCCGCCACTTGTCATCACGTACATACAAACAATTGACAATCTTCTTACACCCTTCCTCCATCCGCGTTTGAATTTCAGAATCCAGTCCCTAACGCGTCAATACAAGTTAGCTTATCCGGATTGCAACACTTAAATTCGGAGGGGAAGTTCCGTCCGCAATCGGGTCGTCGTCCAGCGGTGGCGTGTAATTCACGATCACCGTGTGGAATCACGGAAGAAAGAAGGGACGTATGCAGGAAATTAAGAAAATGTTATTCATTGCGGTAATGGCGGTCATCGCGGCGGTTGCGCCAGCGCATGCACAAGAGGAGAGGCGCGTTTATTGTTTCAAAATCCAGCTCGATATTGTTTCCAGAGCCGCGGGGGCGATGGTTTCTTCGATCTCGGCATACTCTGCGGGTGAGCCGGTCTTCGCCGTCTGGAAGAGATGATTCAGGCCGGCAAGTTCGTCGATTTCGAAATGCTTGTTGCCCGCTTCTTCGAGAGCTTTGCGGATTGCGGGTAGATTCTGGCTGGGCAGCACTTGCTTGTCGAGCGAGCCATCGATCGCGAGTACGGGACAAGTCAGCTTTCGCAGCGCTGTTGCCGGATCGTAAGTCAGGAAATAGCGGAACCAGGGCGAGGTGGCCTGTTTGATTTGGGCCCCGACCTGACCCTCAGGGATGTCTCCCGCCATTTTGTCACGCAGTTCTTTTTCGAGCTTCGCGTCATCCTTTTCAGTCTCGATCAGCGTGAGAATCTCTTTTTCTTTTGCGGCCTTCCGTGCGGCTTCTGTTGGACTCGTTCCGTTTGCAATACTGATGGCCTCGCCTTGGGCCTCGAGCACCTGATCTCCGGGGACGCCGGTTCCCGCCATCATCACGATAAACGCGACATCTTTATTGCGCGCAGCGACCATGGGAGCGATGACGCCGCCTTCGCTGTGGCCGATGAGGCCGATTTTGTGCGGATTGATTTCAGTTCGAGTTTTCAGATATTCAATGCCTGCCTCGGCATCTGTGGCGAAGTCGGCGGTCGTGGCGTTGGCGAAAACTCCCGTGGACATTCCAGTCCCGCGGTCGTCGGCGCGCAGCACCGCAATTCCGTGACGCGTCAGATAGTCGGAAAGAACGAGGAATGGCTTGTGCCCCATCAGGCTTTCGTCGCGGTCCTGCGGGCCGGAGCCGGTGATCAGCACAACACCGGGGAATGGGCCTTTGCCTTCGGGAATGGTGAGGGTTGCAGCCAGCGTTACGTTTTGAACCTTGTTGTCATAATGGACTTCTTCCTCGCGATAGGGATATGGCCTTGTCGGATTCTGCGGGCGCCTCCGCTCGATTTCGGCCTGATCTTTGAGTCGCTTTAGCACAAGTGG
>DATAUY010000175.1:0-9392 GCA_036268025.1 Candidatus Sulfotelmatobacter sp.
TAAGTCATGGCAGCTTACAGCAGCCGCACATTCGTTTCAACTTCATTTTTACGGGCTTGTACGATAAGGTAGTTCGATTCTAATTGACTTCCTGACTATGAGTCAGCAACGGCAAAACCGCGCGGCAAGAATCTATGACGCCATTGTAATCGGCGCGGGGCACAACGGTCTTACCGCTGCCGCATACCTGGCGCGCGCGGGACTTTCCACGCTTGTGCTCGAACGGCGAGGGATTGTCGGCGGATGCTGTGTGACAGAGGAGATCGCTCCGGGCTGTCGCGTTTCGACCACTTCTTATATTGCAAGCATGTTGCGGCCGGAGGTAATCTCCGAATTGCAACTACCGAAGTACGGCCTGCGGATGGTGCCGTGCGATCCAGCGATCCAGGTTCCTTTCCCCGATGGACATGTGGTGCCCTGGTGGGCTGATCGCGAGCGGGCGCGGCAGGAATTTTCCAGGATTTCCGCAAAAGATGCAGCGCGCTTTGTGCAAGTCGACGATCAGCTAAAAAAGTTGGCGCGCTACTTGCAGCCGTTTTTCCTGGAGCCTCCGCCGGAGATTGGAACTTCGAGCGTACAGGGATGGAGCGACCTTTTTCGGACGGGAAAGCGGTTTCGAGGAATTTCAAATACCGAGATCGCGCAGCTGGTGTCGTTTCTGACAGGAAGTCTGGGCGAGTTTCTCGATCAGAATTACGAGTCCGAAAAGATCAAGACCATGTTCCTTGCCAACAATGTATATGGCAAGCATGGCGGACCCTATCAGCCGGGGACAGCGATCGGACTGCTCTTTCATCTGCTGAGTGGTGGAGAGCATGAACTCCAAGGCTTCTATGGACACGTAATGGGTGGTATGGGAGCGATCACGCACGCCATGGCGGCCGCGGGCAAGGATCTAGGCGTGGAGATTCGAACGGGAGCCTCCGTTGCTCACGTTGACATACGCGATGGACGGGCACGAAGCGTCGTGCTGGAAGATGGAACTGAGCTTCGAGCGCGAATTGTGCTTTCCAATGCCGATCCGAAGCGGACGTTCCTGAAGATGGTAGATTCCAAAGAATTGCCGGACGAGTTTCTGTTCGCGGTGCGGGGAATCAAGATGGCCGGCCCGTGCGCGAAAGTGAATATGGTCCTGGCGGAAGAGCCACGATTCACCGGAACTTCACCTCAGGCCACGGCCCTTGAACGCACGTTCTACACATTGGTTCCATCGCTGGAATTCGCGGAGCGTTGCTACGACATGGCAAAGTTCGGCGAGATTCCCGAGCAACTCTGGGTGGACTGCGTGGTTTCATCCAATGCAGACAATTCTCTTGCGCCTCGCGACAAACATATCCTCACTTGTTTTGTGCAGTATGTGCCGTACCACTTGCGTGAGGGGAATTGGGACGAAAGGCGCGAACTGCTGGGCGATCGCGTCGTCAAGAAAATCGCGGAGTACGCCCCGAACGTTCCCGGTGCCATTGTGGCCCGGCAGGTTCTGACGCCGCTGGATCTTGAGCGTACATACGGATTGACGGAGGGCAACATTTTTCACGGCGACCTGCGGCTGGAGCAACTCTTCTTTATGCGTCCGGTGCCGGGGTGGTCGCAGTATCGCACGCCGATTGACGGTCTTTATCTTTGCGGGGCCGGCGCGCATCCTGGCGGCGGCGTTACTGGAGCTCCCGGACGAAATGCGGCGCATCAGGCGCTGCGCGATTGGAAGAAAGGGCGATTTCGCAAGGCGGCCGCATAAGACATCGAAACTTTTCCAGGAGAGAACATGAAAAAGAAAGGCATTCTCGAACGATTAAAGGACGGCCCGGTACTGGGCGACGGCGGATATTTGCTGGAACTCGAAAAGCGTGGATGGGTGCGCGCGGGTCCGTTCACGCCGGAAGTTGCCTTGACGTATCCGAACGCTCTCCGCGAACTGCATGTAGAGTTTCGTGAAGCGGGCGCGGAAGTCTTGCAGGCGCTTACGTTCTACGCGAGCCGCGACAAACTCGCGACTGTGGGCTTGGAGAACCGGCTCGAAGAGCTTAACCGGTCGGCCGTACGCGTGGCACGCGAGGTCGCAGGCGATCAATGCTTGGTCGCAGGCAATCTGAGCCTTACATGGATGTATGAGCCCGAGAGTCCTTCGGCGGCTGATCTGGTGCGGAAGACTTTCGACGAGCAGCTCGCCGTCCAGGCGGAAGAAGGCGTCGACTTCATGATCGGCGAGACTTTTTCCTGGCTGGGCGAAGCGCTCATCGCGGTCGAACGCATCAAGCGGGCTGGACTACCCGCGATGGTTACGATCTGCTTCGAAAACAAAGATGAAACCGCGGAGGGCAAGAACGCGGCGGATGCAGCCAAAACTCTGTTCGACGCAGGAGCCGACATTGTTGGCATGAACTGCCTGCGTCCGCCGGAGCACATTCTTGGGCCGATGGAGCAGATGCGCAAAGCTGTCTCGGGATATCTGGCATGCCAGCCGGTTGCTTATCGGACTCCCAAAGACAAACCTGACTTCACCAGCTTGGCGGAATTTCCATACGGGCTGGATCCGCTCCAGCTCACGCGCAAAGACATGGCTGACTATGCCGTGGCCGCGCGCGACATGGGAATCAATTACATTGGCGCCTGCTGCGGCGCGGTCGCCATGCACACCCGCGAAATGGCGCGCGTGCTCAACAAGCTGCCGGAAGATTCGCGTATCTGGAAAAAAGGCGGCGCCAAACCGATGTCAGGGTATGAGTATTACGATCACGACAGCATGAATGTGGGCAGCGCGAAGTGATTTGGTTTCCATGTAGAAAAAGCGGATCCTCGCGGGTCCGCCTTTTTCCTGGACGCTTTCCTGCACATAGATGTGCGCAGGAATCAGCTTGCTTTCTTCATTCCCGGGTCCTGCGCCTGAACGAGCGGCATCTCGACGAGATGCTCGCTCAGAAACCAGACCTGCAATTCATTGGTGCGCAACACATCACTGACGACGAGGTCGTTGGTGCCGTCATCGCCTAGTTCGTCGGCACGCTTGGCAAGCTCGCGGCAGTGTCCGATGATGATCTGGTGCGCATCGAGCAGGCGGGAGATCTGCACTGGCACCTCTTCCCTGCCGCGCGGCGGACGCTCGACGCGCGTAGTTTCCGCAATATCGGCGGCCATGGCGAGCGATATCCCGCCAAGCAACTGAATGCGTTCCGCGATCGTATCGACGATTTCTGATTGCTCCCCGTGATGTTTGTCGAACAATAAATGCAGCTGATAAAACGTTGGCCCGGCAACTTGCCAATGCGACTTCTTATACAGGTCCCGAAGCGTCATCGTGTCGGCGAGCAATTGGTTGAGCTGCTCGGTCATTTCCAGACGCACCGGTTCTTCAAGGTCGAGGGGTAAGGCATGCGACACCGTACCGTATCGCTGGATTTCAGCCGCGCGCTGGTGAGTTCTTGGCTGAGCGTTGATCGTATGTTTGCTGGTGGCAACTTCTTTCCTCGGCATGTCGAGTCTCCTCATTCCGACTGCTCCTGAACGCCCAGAACATGTTCGGATTTGCACCCGAAAATGATACGTCTTGGATGCCGCTCTGCCAAATAGGATGTTACGGGATTCGGGATTTTGGCGAGTTGCGACGCTGGCAGGAAAAGCTGCGAGAACCATAAAGTCCTGCGCCGATTTTGAACGGGGCAGCGTACCGGAACATCCTATGAACACTGGCTAGCCAAGTTTGACGGCACCACCCCGCGTTGTTATCATCACAATGCGGGGTGGAGCAGTCTGGTAGCTCGTTGGGCTCATAACCCAAAGGTCGGTGGTTCAAATCCACCCCCCGCAACCAACGCAATCATAAGGTTACGGGCAATTGGGCACTTGTCGCGACTGCCCAAAACTGTCCAATAAGGGGAACTGACACACAGTTCCCCTTATTTATTGAATGGAGACCTCTTGATTGGCAGGCCTTTGCAAGAGGCGTTGCACAATGGGCCGATTGGCTTTGCGCTTGGCCAAGGCCGAGGCGTTGCCGTACTGGTCCATTGTGGTTGAGACGTGCGCGTGTCGCATGAGTTTCTGCTGTACGCCTACGGGTGCTCCGGTCTCGTCCAGCCACGCACGGTACGTGTGACGGAACGTGTGAAACCGATCCTGCCAAATCCCAATTTCAGACCAGTAGGAACCAAGTAGTCGTTGCGCATCGAGTCGGCATGATACGGTCGACCCGTCACCGGGCTCGGGAAAAGCCAGTGCTCTTTCGGTATCGAGACAGAGCGCTTGCCATTTCTTGAGTTCGAGGATAAAGCCCCGTTCGATCGGAACCTCGTCCTGCGAACACTCCGTCTTCAACTTGTTGAGCTTTTTTCCGACCGCTGAATCGAACATAAGCGAGACTAGCCATTTGCGGCGAGGTGCGGGGCCGCACTTCCAAGCGGGCGGGTCTGGGTCCCGTCTCGACACAATCGAGATAAGAACAGTGCAACGCAATGGGATAATAAACGTACAGCGCAATGGGGTAAGTCAATGCATGTGCCGCTGAACCGAGACCGCATCTTGGGTGGGCGCATGTAGTGGTAGCCGTTTTGCTGCCAACGCCACCGCTCAACCTGGTTCGGGGTCATGAGCTAAGCTTTCCCCACGTTCGCCTCTTGTGCCCCTTTCGTGTGTACGTATCGATTGAGACGGCGAGTGAGCGCTGAGGCTTTCTCGGCGCTAATGTAGCCTTGCTTGCGCGCATCTTTCAGAGCGCCGCGCGCCAATCCGACACGGCCAGTTTCTTCCAAAAGTTGGGAAATGGCTTTTTCGATCGTGGTCACGGGAAGTCCTTCGCGATTGACGATATCCGATGCTCGCAAATCAGCACGATGAATTTCTACCCACTTGGGACGGCGGCGGCGGCGGCGGACACTTTTCGGCACCGTGATCTGTACGCGAGGCGGATTCGCATCAGAAATGCCATAGACCGCCAACACGGTCTCGTGGGATAAGGCTATTTTTTTCGGCCCACTGTCAGCACGCGCCCACAGGATCGGTTCGCGATATTGCCCCAAGCGATCCGACGGGAAGTAAGGAATTCGATACACTCCGCGCTCCACTCGTTGAAGTTTTCCCCGTTGGGTCAGACGCGCCAGGACTGAATCCTTGATGCCAAGGCTGCGGGCCTGCGCCGCTGTCACGAAACCCTCGTTTTCTTCGGCAAACGGCAGCAGCTCATCAATGCGAGATCGCATGTCCCTGGTATCAGCAGCAATACCGGCCTTTGTCAATATAGTTCCATAATAGAACTATATTGACAGGTTATGATCGAGGGAATGTGACTCTCCTTTAACTGTCCAATAACGGTTCCTTAGCGTCATTTACAAGACTTTTTGAGGGCCATCAGCGTCTTGTAAGTTGTAGACATTACCAGTACTTGTTGGCTCATAACCTAACGATCCTTAAGATCCCTTACTGCTCCCTAAGATGACCTTCGCAAACAGCTCATATATCTCACGGCGCGATCAGTGATCGATCATCTGGCTCCCGAGAGAGGATTACCGCGCGCTCCACTAAGTTCTGTAACTCGCGAATGTTGCCAGGCCATGAATACCACTGGAAGGCAGCTACGGACACTTTTTCGGAAACGCGGAATATCCGAACGGGACGAGCAAGTGGTCGGCAAGATTCCAGATGCAGTTTCTATTTCCGAGGAAGTGAAGGAATCGGAGAACAGCTTCGAGTGCCGCAATCTGATCGTCATCTAAAAGGAATGTGCGCTCGGGGCTCAGATCTACTACACCGTAGAGGAGGAATCGAGATGTTCGGAGCAACGAAGGTTGCAAGGCAGCAACCCGCACCCTATGCCACCACGACGGATTTCTGTCAAATCTTCGAGACAGACATGAACCGATTGTATCGCTTGTCGTTCCTGCTCACAGGAGATGAGCCTACCGCTGAGCAGTGTTTTCTTAGTGGCCTGCAAATGGCCCAAAAAGGGAACCCAATCTTCAACAATTGGGCGGAGGCTTGGGCGCGGCGAATGATCATTCTGGAAGCAATTCGACTGCTCCACGCGCGATTGATAACGGACACCTCAGAGTCCTTTGGCCGTATTGCCGGCGATTGCGCGACGGATCGAATTGAAATCGCCGAACTTGTAAAGCTTCCAGTGTTCGAGCGATTCGCATTTGTAATGTCAGTTCTCGAAGGCTACTCGGATCACGAGTGCTCTCTTCATCTCGGCTGCACGCGCGCGACGGTTGCTGCAGCGCGAGTTCGCGCTTTCGAACGGATCGGAAGAGCGGCGGAACTTCGCGACAATCTTGTAAGCATCGCCTCAGCTCACAAACAGCAGCAACCCGATTCCAAGTCTGCGGCCCAATTGCGACCATTGACCATCATGCGTGCTTCGCATAGAGCGCACCATAGATGTGGACGGTAGCAAGAGCGGGGTTGTCAAACAACCGGGCCGTATTTCTTCCAGCTCAGGTCTCCTTGGGAATCGATCGGCACAGAAATCACACTAGTTCTTAGAGCGGCTCGGTGACGATTGATGAGATGTCAATATGAATGAGACCGATGAAATCAGAATGATGCAGTAAGAATAGGGAGGATAACCAATGGCCAACGCAGCAGCTCCAGTACAAAGCTCAACCACCACGTGGAACATCGACCCGCTCATTCCATCGCGGAGTTCAAAGTCAAGCACATCATGATTGCCAATGTGAAAGGGCAATTCTCGACAATTTCAGGAGCGTTGATCCTGGACGAATCGGATCTCGCGAACTCCCGCGTAGAGGGCTCGATCGAGGCGGCCTCGATTCATACCCGCGATGACCAACGCGATGCTCACCTTAGGAGCGTCGACTTCTTTGACGTCGAAAAGTTCCCGACCCTCACCTTCAAGTCCAAAGGCATCAGTATCGTCAAGGATGGGGAGTTGTCAGTCGAAGGCGAGCTGACTATTCGTGGCGTTACCCGAAACATCCGCTTCGAGGTTCAGGGGCCAACTCCGCCCACGAAGGATCCATGGGACAACACCCGCGTTGCGATCTCTGCGATTACAACCATCAACCGAAAGGACTTCGGCCTGACCTGGAACGCCGCTCTCGAGACTGGAATTCTCGTCGGAGACGAGATCACCATCACTCTCGATGTCGAGGTCGTGAAGGCCTAAGAGTCAGGCAGCCAATCATCGTCAACAGGGCTGTTGCAGATCGACGGCATGGCAAAACGCACACGATACGAAAGGAGAGCGGCTATGTCCTATAGCATGGCGACTACGAAATGCGACCCGACTCCCGCCTGCGGGAAGTTATCCCCAAATCCATATTCCGACAGCTGTTCTTTAACTGTCCAATAACGATTCCCTAGGGTCACTCACAAGGTTTTTCGAGGGCCACCCGCGTCCTGTAAGTTGTCGACAATACTAGTTTTGTGGGCTTATAACCTGACGATCCTTAGGATTCCTTATTGCTCCCTAGGTGACTCTCGTAGACAGCGCATGTATCGCCCGTGTCGATCAATGACCAACCATTTGGCGCACGCAGCAAGGGAAGTATGCGGCTGGTTGGGATCATCGTTGCGGACAGGCGTTTCATCGATTGGGCAAGTTGCTCCGAAAACGGATCTGCACGTCGACCGTCCGATGGCTGTCCAATGAGGAGTTCCAAATCGAACGGGGATGATAACCCAAAGGCCGGGTGGGTCCGCGAGGTTGTCCGAATGCCCGACGCACCGGCAACCTAGAAAAACGTATCAACGTAAACTGGCTTACTCCATAAGGCTGGCGAAGTAGAGGAACGTCGAAAAGTCAGACCTGCTGCTTTTTCAATTCGCTAAGGCGAGGAACTTTTCCTGACTGATACTCGGCAAAGAGCCTGGCAATGTCCTGCTTCGAGTCTCCAATAAATGGGCCATAGGATACGATTGGGGCTCCTTGGGGTTGTCCCGCATATAACACCATCCGCGCTCCGGATTCGCCGGCGACCACACGCACGACGCTCGTACCGACGTCAGTCGACCGATCGAGCCAACCGACCTGCCCGGTGTTCAGCTCGGTGTCGCCGATTCGAACCGAACCATCAATGACAAATGCAAAGCCGTTGTAGGACGCAGGAATGTCCAACTCGGCCGAGGCATTTGGCTCTAAATTGATCTCGACCATCGTGACCGGTACATGGTTTCGCGTGCCTGACTGAAGGCCGGCCGAGGAACCGCTATAAACTCGGATCTCAGCGCCATTTTCGCGGCGCACCGGAACCTCATTGACATTAATCGTTTGAAAATCGGGGGCAATCCAGCGTTTGTTCTTAGGTAAAGTAAGCCATAGCTGAAGCAGACGGACCTTTCCTTTAGTCCGGACGTCTTCGCTATGAATAATGCCGCTGCCCGCGGTCATCCACTGCACTTCGCCAGCGTTGAATGTGCCGCCCTCATCGCGGTCAAAGATCGCGCCGTCGAGAATAAGCGTCACAGTTTCAAAACCTGCATGCGGGTGCGGACCACCAACCGGCCGATTGCCAATGTCAAGATGATCGTCCATCAACAGGATGAAGGGGTCGGTCATCTCGAAGGTCTCCGGAGACACGACAGGTGCAGCTAGATGTCCCGGACCGACGAATCCAGGTGCCGCTGGAGGAACGTTAACCACGCGACTGATACTGCGTTGTTGCGACATGTCTTCTCCTTCTGAAATCAATTCCTCGTCACACTCAAAGCGCTTCCTGAACGGGCGCTTGCGCGATTCGAGTGCCGTATCGGCCGACCATGCGCTCAGCACGGAGGTCCGTTCCTCTCATACTGCGACGCAATTTATGCCTGCGTCGCAGCCCTTGTACTGAAGATGCCCTTGAAACTTTGGCGGTACTGCAGAAAAACAAGAATCCACAACACGCTCGCGACGAGTGCGGGCGCGATGCTGGCCGGCGCCATCGTCAGGTGAAACGCAAGGATGTTGTAGATCTCCGCGGCAACCAGTGTCAGCGCAAGTGGCACGAAAAAGCCGAAGAGCAACAATAGCCCACCAAGGACCTGTAACAGGAAGAAGAACGCGGCGAAGTGCGATGCGCTGACCGCAACAAGGAACTGGACTGCCAGCGGATTCGCCGGTGGCGGCTGGGGAATAAAGTGAAGGAACCCATTCAACCCAAAGACCGTAAACATCAGGCCCAGTAAATAGCGAGCAACAATTGAAGTAGTTTTCATGAGTGTCCTCTCTTAGAAGGTCTGCGCGTGCGTCTGCACGGCTTGAAGGTGTGGTGCGAGAAATGTGTTCCGGTCCTTCCCCTGGTTCAGCGCGCTGGTCCCTCCTGCGGTGAGGAAGGCCGCGTCCGTCACGCCAAGAAAACCAAATACGGACCGCAAATACGGCTCCACGAAATTGAACGAGGCCATCTGCGTCTGGGCGTCATAGATCCCTCCGGTTGCGATGATGAAGGTCGCCTTCTTGC
>DATAUY010000176.1:0-3845 GCA_036268025.1 Candidatus Sulfotelmatobacter sp.
GACAGCCTGCTTGGCTTCTTTGAAGACTTCCTGCGGCTTGTTGCGGATGACTCCATCTGCGATCTCGATGGTCACGCTCTCCACCGGCGCGGCGCTCACTCCAGCTTCGGCCTTGTCTCCGCGGAACGCGCCGTTCTGGAAGGTCGCGAACCATGGCGCATCGCTTGTAAAGCTCACGTCTGCCGCCAGCTTTCCCTGAAACATTTGACGCGTGAAGATCAGCTTGCCGCCTTCATTCTTGAATCCGATGCAGTCGCTGATGACCGTGCGTCCCATCGCCGTCGCGAGTTTGGGAACGAAGTCGCGTACCTGATACGTGTGCGGCATCAGCACGAGCTTGGGTTGTTTCGAGCTAAGAAACTGTTTGAGGGCAGCGGCAAACGCGTCCGGCGTATAAGGATTGAGTTTTGCCGACTCAATCGCATAGACCTTCGCGACCTTCTTGGCACTAACTTCGTTGGCGATGGATGCGCCGCCGCCAACGACAGCGGCCTCAAGCGTCCAGCCAGTTGCCGCGGCGATGGCCTGTCCGGCTGCAATGGTTTCCCAGGAAACGCGATTCAGCTTGCCTTCGCGCTGTTCGACGACTACGAGAATCGTATCTGCCATAAATTCAGCTTCTAGCTGCTAGCTCCTAGCAAATCTCTTGCCCGACCGCAGATGTGGGGACAGCCGCCCTCGGCTGTCCGCCGCGCGCAGGGCGGCTGGCGGACGAATGCGTCCGCGGCTACACTAAAGCACTCTTAACTCATTCCTCATCTTATCCACTAGTTTCTTTGCGATTTCCGCCGGAGATCCTTCGATGTGCTCGGTCTTCTTTGTTTTTTGCGGTATGTACAGTTTTTCGATTTTCTGCAAGTTCTCGCCGATTGCCGACTGCACTTCGCCCAACATCACTTTCCGGAGCGGTTTGTTTTTCGCCTGCTTGATGCCGATCAGCGTGGCGTAGCGCAGCTTGTTGATGCCCGATTGGATCGTCAGCACCGCAGGCGTCGGCATATCGACGAACTGGAAAAATCCGGCTTCGAGTTCGCGTTTCACGCGGATGCCACTGTCGGTTTTTTCGATCTGCATGATGATGGTGGCGTGCGGCCAGCCCAGGAGTTCGGCGAGGATGACGCCTGTCTGCGCATATCCGTAGTCGTCGGACTGTAGACCGGTGAAGATCAGATCGAACTGCTCGTCTTTAATCGCGGCGGCAAAGGCCTTCGCGGTGTTGAACGCATCGAGTCCGACGAACTTGTCGTCGTCAAGATGTATCGCACGGTCCGCGCCCTTGGCCAGCGCCTCGCGCAGCACCTGCTGCGATCGCGCGGGGCCGCTCGTAATCACCACGACTTCGCCTTTGTGTTTTTCCCGCTGGCGCAGGGCTTCTTCGAGCGCGTAGGCGTCCGGCTCATTGACTTCGTACGAGACGTCTTCGCGGATCCACGTTCCGCTTTCGTTCAGCTTGAGCGGCGCGTCTTTCTGCGGCACCTGCTTCATGCAGACCAGGATTTTCAAGAGAAATGACTCCTTCGCACGGCGGCCCGAGAGGGCACACGAAAACTTGTCAGTATAAATGAGGCAACGCAGAGAAGGAAACGAACGAATGACTAATGGCTCGGACGCTTATTCCGTGAGAACAGTCGATTGGCCGGAGATATCAAAGCGCTTGCGGCAGCGCATGTTCTTGCAGGCCATCATGTCGTCTTTGCGCACCATGTAGGAGCGGAACTTGGCGAAGCGCGCCCGGTCGCGATCGTCGGCCCGTCCGGGAAGCTGGCGCTTCTTGGTGCGGACGATCCACGTCACTTCATACTCGGCTGACTGGTGGCAATGCGGACAATTCAACGAGGCTGGCTTCTTTTCCTGCTTCTCATCAAAAAAATCGCGTTCTTCCATAGAAGTCCGGTGCGCCCAGAACAAGAACAAATAACAACTTTTAGCTAATCACGATTATTGCACATCTGCCGGGTGCCCGATTCGCCACACCTCGGGGGATGCGGACAAGGGTAAACTTCCCTCAGCAAGGCAACGACGATGGCCCGAAGGAAAAAAGTAAAGCGATTCCGCGCCGTGACCGCCGTCAAAGAACTGGCCCGCGAGCGCGTTGGCGCGCCTCCCGCCGGAAAAATTGTGCTTGAGAAAAAGAAGAAGCCTGAAAAGCACAAGCCTACGCTGGAAAAACTGCTGGATCAGTCGGAGTAGTCGCTATTGGAAGGTCGCGGTAATCGTCTGGTTCGTGTCGAGAGCCAGCGAGCATGTCGTTGCAGTCGTTCCCTGATTGCATCCCGTTGTGCCCTGGGGCGAGGTGAACGTTACTGTTGTAGCTGGGGCAGCTGGGGCGCCCGTCAAGACAGCCGAGGAATCCAATGGAAATGGCGCAGAACATGTTCCCGGACAGGTGATGCCGGCTGGCGAACTGGTTACCGTGCCCGTACCGGCGACGATTACGGTCAGAGACGCCTGGGTGCAGGCGGTTGTTCCAACTCCAACGGCAGAGACGAACGCCGACCCCGAGAAGAAGTTGCCGCTTTGCTGAATACTCGCCGTCACATTGCCGGTTCCGCAATCACTGACGTCGGTAACCAGGCCAGGCGCATCGATCGTGACAAGATTCTGTGAATCGATCGCCCACGTCGCCAACTGTGTAACATCCTTATTTTCCGGCGGATGGATGTAGGAGCCGATCGCCCTGAATTGAATTTGCGCTCCCACGCCGCCGAATGTGGCATTCGCAGGCTGTACTGTGATCCCCACAAGCTTCTGGTCGCGCGCGCAACTGCCGAGGCTCAACAGCGCGGCTGCCGAAATCAAAAGCGCGAAAATGCCGACATATTTCCGGATCATACTAACTCCTGGGACCGGGCGGCCAGACGCGCACACTGCGACTGGGGAATGCCGAAACTCTAGTCAATGCGTAAGCAAAAATCAATAGCGCAGAAGGCGCTGCCGTCTGCCACCGCAGCCATGCGGGTAGTCAAGGGTTGAGCAGTGTGGCAGAGTCGAGCTGCGCTCGACGGGGGTTGTCCCTACATCACTGTCCCGCTGACCACTTCCGCCACAAACTTCGCAAATGTCCGAACGTCCTCCTCCGTCGTGTTGAAGGAACACATCCAGCGCACGATGCACTCTTCTTCGATCCACGGGTAGTAAAAGTAGCGCTCTTTGATCTTCTCGATTGCAGCGCGCGGAATCTTCGCGAACACGCCGTTGGATTGCACTTTCCACACGATCTTTACGTTCGGGACCTTCTTCAATTCCAACTCGAGCAGTTGAGCCATACGATTCGCGTGGTCGGCGCTTCGCCGCCACAAATCGTTGGTCAGAAGCGCCTCGAACTGCGCTGCGATGAAGCGCATCTTTGAAGCCAGTTGCATGCCTTGCTTGCGCAGATAAAGAAAATCCTCGCTCAGCGCTGGATTGAAGAACACTACCGCTTCGCCGCCCATGATCCCGTTCTTCGTACCGCCAAACGTCAGAACGTCCACACCCAGGTCGCGCGTGGCCTGCCGCAACGTCTGGCCGAGGCTCACGGCCGCATTGGCGATTCGCGCGCCATCCATGTGCAGGAACATCTTGCGCTCGTGGGCGAAATCGGCAAGCGCTCGGACTTCCTCGGGCGCATAGACCGTACCCATCTCGGTCGCCTGCGTGATCGAAATCACTTTGGGCTGCACATGATGCTGATCTCCGATGCCGTGATATCCATGCCCGACAGCGTCGAGCGTGAGCTTTCCCTCCTGATGAGCGAACGGAATCAGTTTGCTTCCCAGAAATTTCTCGGGCGCGGCGCATTCGTCGGTATAGATATGCGCGTAATCGCTGCACAACACTGCCTGATGCGGACGGCACAAGGCCTG
>DATAUY010000177.1:0-3754 GCA_036268025.1 Candidatus Sulfotelmatobacter sp.
GCTTTGGCTCTGCCAATAGCTGCGTTCGCTCAGAGCAGTCCGTCGCCGAACAATACGGCGGGAACTGGCATCAGCCCAACCGTTTCGGCTCCCACCGACATGGGCATAGGCGCCGCGGATAGCACCCGCGTTGGCGTGCCCAGCCGACCAAGCGGCACTGTGGGTGAAGGCCTTGGCGAGTCCCGCGGTTATCGTGGCGAGGGGCTGGACCGTAGCGGTGCCGCACCCATGGATCGCGGACGCATGGGCGGTCAGATGTCGGATCCCGACGAGAGATAGCTCGGCTTAGCCGCGTCGGTACAGGAACGCCCGGAGCAATGCCAGGCGTTCCGACCAAGATGAGCAAACGGGGATCACTTGGCTCGGCAATGTGGGTCGAGTGATCCCCAAATAGCCGAGACGGATTTGCGGCAGCAATTCCGGTCTCGCGAAATCGCGACAATAATCAGCTCATTTTTCCACCGGGAGACGGCCTTCGAGAAGGACGTTTTTCAGCAGCTCCCAGATACCCCGCGTTGAATTCTCGGAATGGCCCTGAATCGTGATGAATTCGGAGGCGAGGGAAAGTGCATGCGCGACAGAATTCTTCATAGACGGCACGCACGTTCGGCGATGCATCGTTCGGTTTCACGAGAGGAAGATGGGGCATTCAGGCGGGCTTCGGTGGGTTGCTGACGTCGCGCTGACCATGCGGCACTATGCTGACGCTATTTCAGTTGCCTTCGCATGGAATAGTAGCGAGGGAACTATTTCGCAATAGCGGTTGTCGGCTATTGCCCAAGGACGGGTTAAACCGCCGGCCGGAGCATTGTGATCCTTGCCGAGCCAACTCCGATGTCCAGAACCGGACAGTGGAACGGTCTCTGGACTGCTTCCATTGTCACGTATGGCGAGAGAAAATGGCAACTCCGTTCACCTGACCCGGCTGCACGAGCAGCGGCGAGCAATCGAGGCGCTCAGCCGCATCGGCATGGAGACAGCTTCCCCAGCCGAACTGATGCAGTACGTCGTCGCGCAGGTCGCCCGCGTGACTGGGATCGATCACGTCAAGGTCATGCGCTATCGACCCGACAGAGGGGACCTCCTCGTCGAAGCCGGCGTCGGATGGAAAGCCGGGGTCGTCGGAAACACTGCTCTCGCAGCCGATTTCGCCTCTCCTGCCGGACGTGCAATGCAGACCGGCGGCCCGGTGGCGATTAAAAATATTTTGGAGAGCCCTGAGTTTCGCTATCCAGAACTGCTCAAGGACCACGCCATCGTCTCGCTCGTCAACGTACCCATCATGATCAACGGACAGACCTGGGGTGTCCTCGAAGTCGACCAGACACAAGCGATAGAGTTCGATGAGTGGGATCTGAGCTTTCTCACTATCACTGCGAACCTTATGGGCGCCTGCATGGCGCAACGCGAGGCGGTGCAAAAGGGCCTCGATATCACAGCAGAGCTCGCTCGCCAGCGCGAACGCTTCAACACCATGATGCGTGAGCTTCAACACAGAACCAAAAACAATCTGCAAATGATCGTCTCGTTCCTGACGTTGAGGACGCGCGGATTATCGGGCGAGGTCAAGGAACTGCTGAACAGCGCGATTGGCCGGGTGCAGGCCGTCGCGTTGGCTCACGATCAGCTTTCCGGGTCCAACATGGCCAGCAATCTGGCTTTCGATGATTACGTTCGCTCGCTATGCGCCAACATCGCGCCACAGCAGTTTGGAACGAGCATCGACGTGGAGGCTGAGCCCCTCACGATCTCGCTCGATCGCGCTGTTCCGGCCGGACTTGTAGTCAATGAACTGGTCACAAATTCGATCAAGTATGCCTTCGGCAACGGCGGAGGATTGATCAGGGTGCACGTTGCGCTAGCGAGCAACGCCAGCCAAGCCTGTGTCTCCGTCGAGGACGATGGCAAGGGTATGGAGATTCCCCCGAAACGCGGTCTCGGACTTACGCTGATTGAAAACCTTGCGCGGCAACTGCAGGGCACCGTGGAATACGTCGAGGTCGACAAAGGAGCGAAGACAGTTCTCTGCTTCCCCGTCGCCATCCACCACGCTTCTCCCGAGGTCGTTCGCGGCTAAACGCCTAGGTCCCAATTGGGTCACGAGCCGACATTTGCATCCGAAGCTCCCGAAGCCGTTCATTCGCTCCGACCGCGGTCCTGCGTGCGTATTCCGCGATTGCGCTCGCGCCTTCGATGGCCTTGCGCCTCGCGCGCTTGATTAGCGCCTCAGCTTTTCGGGGATATTTCACAGGGCGTGTGGTTGCTGCACAACGGCATCAGCCGCTTTGGTGCATATGGAAGCATATACCGACCACAGCCAACTGTAGTTCCTAATTGCGAGAACTCACCTGTTCTGTACACCCTCATGGGAATCCTCTAGCAAAAGGTCCCAATGATCATCAGTGCGGTCAAGGGAGCCATGGTGACATCGCACGGCTTCTAAAATCTCGACGGAGCCGCATTGCTCTCGATGATAGTTACAGCACGCGATGATACGGCGATCTTTCATCCGGTCGTGAAACTTGCTTTCGTATTCGATCAAGTGGTTCCAATTCTCCCGGGCAATGAAGGACGTGTTTCCCGTAATGCGCAGTCCTTGAAAACCGTCCGCCAGTGCACTTTGCTCTTCTTCGAGCCAATCTTGGATTGCTCCTTCGATGTCAAAGGCTCCCGCCTCTCCGAACCATTCGACCGCATCGAAAACTCTTAACTGACCCGACGTGACCGCCAGCCTCAATTTCTTGGATTTTGCGATTTCACTTAGAGCATCCTGCGCAGGAAGCGGAAACGACGTCACCCAAATACACCGCTCATGATTGTCGACGCCTGCCTCAAAGTAGGGAACCAACCCGTCGATAAGCTCCTCTCGTGCCGGAAAAAAGTGACACATATGCAAGCCATAGGGCACTACGCCGAGGCCCGGGATTCCGAATGTGCTGATATGCCGGGTTGTCATTTCGGGCCGACCTGAAACGCCTGATCGTAATATTTGGCTCGTTCAAGGACTTCAGGAAAATCTGCTGGCCTCGTTTCCTTGACCCATAACAACAGCGACTGCGATGAGGGCATGCCCGACGACGGACCTTTCCATGAGACGATAGATCGCAATAGACGACCTTCAATGGGCCCGATGACCTCTGCAATGGCTGCGTTCACCGCGCGCCGGTGGATTATATAATCGTCGGTGGGAATAACGTGACCATGTGTACGGCATATGTTTCCGAACGCATCGTCGTAGATGCAAGGGTCGTATTTATCCATAAGGAACGAGCAGAAGATGGAGATCGTCTCCTCATGAGCGACCTCATCGAAGTACTCTTCGAGCCGGTGCGATCCTTTCCCGTTGCCATCGATGTAGAGGACGTTGACCATCTCGCCCCACCAACGTACGCGCGGAAATGTACCGCCGCGGCGAGCGTTCTTTATGGTCTTTCGCGCAAGCGGTTTGAAGATATTGCCGTCGGGTATGGCGGTGGTCATGAATTTTGGTAGCGTTTCGGTCGCGTCGAGAAGGGTGAGCTGCCCGCGATCGAAAAGCGCGGGGATGTCAAAGCCCTTATTCTTCAAACGCCCGGAAATATTCTTCCAGTTCGACTGTGTCGCTACGAGAATGATGGACTCGCCTCGAACAATCCCCTCGGCTGCGAAATGGCTTATTGCTTCGCCGTAAAAGTCGGCATCCTGATATAGCTGAACGATATGCCCATCCGGCCCAGGATCGGCCAAAAGACGCTTCCAGTCGGAATTTTCCATG
>DATAUY010000178.1:0-3504 GCA_036268025.1 Candidatus Sulfotelmatobacter sp.
CAGCTTCGTAATCTGGTCTGGAGGCAATGCCTGTGATCTTGAGAGCTGGTCCACATACGCCTTCGCCACAGCCAGGTTTGAAGGCCACTCGATCTTCTGCTGGTTTTGCACGTTGAGTTCGTTCACCTGCACCGTCTTTGCCGCGTCGATTTCGTTCTGCGTCAGATATTTGCTGGGCGTCAGTTGAAACACATCCAGTCCCCGGGCGATCTCGGAGGCGTAGACGTAACCGTTGTACCAGTACGCAGACCAATCGCCGCCGAGCACCAATACTTTGGGATCGATCGCCCCACGATCAAAGTAGGCAATCTCATACGGGTGGCTGGGATCGGTAAAATCCACCACCGAGATGCCGCCCTGATACCACGCCTGCACTTCCACGTCGCGGCCGGGAATCGGAACGAGCGAACCGTTGTGCGCGACGCAGTTCTTCGTGTCGCCCTGCGCCGCCGGCATTTTGTAGTAGTTTGCGAAACTCAGTTTGTCGCCATTGAGGCGGAAGATCGCGTCCGCTCCCCACTTGTTCGGGTCATTTGCGCGGCAGCGAGCCCCAAGGCCGCCGCCCCACTCGTCGGTGAACACGACTTTGCTTCCATCGTTCGAAAATGACGCAGAATGCCAGTAAGAGTAGTTGGGATCGTTGACCGCATCCACCCGCTTCGGATGTACCGGGTCTTTAATGTCGAGCAAGAGTCCATTACCGGAGCACGCGCCCGCCGCGAGCCCGATCGCCGAGTAGACAGTGATGTCGTGGCACTGGTCAGTATCGGCCGGCTTCTCCGCGCCCTTCTTACCATGAGTGCCGCCATTATTCAGGCCATTGAGGGCGCCTGTACGGGGATCGATAAATAGTCGCGGGCTGGAGACGATCTTCGCCTCCTGCGGCGCAGCTACCGGGACCTTGATCACATCAATGCGAAACAGCGCGGTATTCGGATCTTTGTCCGGCTTTTCCCCCGAGCATCCTTCCAGTTCCTCCGGCTGGCGCACAAATGAGGTTCCGGAGACGTAGATGTAAACATTGTCTTTATCGTTCGGATCGACTACCAGGGTATGGGTGTGCGATCCGCGGCAGGTCTGCACAGCCGCGACTTGCTTCGGATTCTTAATGTCAGAAATATCGAAGATCCTGACGCCACGGAACCGGTCTTTCTGGGCTGCCGGAAGGCGGCGCTTCCTTTCCGGCTGTTTTTCTTTCTCTCCATCCTTGGACTGAGAATCCTTGTCCTTAGCGGCATCGTCTTTCGCTGCGTCCGGTTTGGCCCCAGCCTTGTCTTTTTCCTCATCCGGGGGCGGCGGCTCCGGCGGAAATCCCTGGGCCCCGCAATCCAGGCGTCCATTCGGCATCTCGACCGACATGAAAAGCAGATTCTTGTAAACCGACACATCTCCCTGTCCGCCCGGACATACCAGGGATGTCAGCAACGTAGCCTTCGCCGGATCAGAGATGTCGAAGATATTTATGCCATAGAAATTTCCCTGAAAAAGATGGGTGCCCTGAAACGCAAGGTCAGAGTTGGCAAAGGCCAACTGAGCAATCACTAACTGGATCGGCTTGGGAATCTTGCGGCCACCGCCTACACCGAGCTGCGCAAGCGTCTTCTGCACTCTGGGATCATCGGGATCCGTCGAGGCGAGTTGAAACGCATCTGGTTTCTTCACAAGCAGAAGATGCTCCATGCCCATCGAAGTTTCGCCGGCGTTGTAAAGTCCCGGTGTCAGGTTGGCGCGCGGATCGTTCACGTCCGACCCCGTCATTCCGGGCGGCAGCGCCGGAGCCGCCTCTGGCGCGAAGGGATTTTCTTCGGCGTCTTTCTTCTCTACTGCTTTATCAGATGGCTTGTCCGAGGAAGAGTCGGCGGACTTCTGCGACGGGGCGGCTGACGGAGTTTCTTGTGCCTGCGTTCGCGGGGCAGCAAAAGTAAAAACGATACAGGTAATCCATACCGCACACAGGGCAAGACGGAGCACTCGGTTCATTGTTTCTCCTCTGAAGTTTGTGTCTTCAACATCGTTTCCATAATTCTTATTTCGGCTCGTTGCGTATTGTCCGCATCCGTCGCAAAATCGAACAGTTCGGCGTCCTGGCCAGCGCCAGCGGTATCGAACAGAGCTTTCACCATGGTCAGAGCGCCGTTGTGGTGCTGAATCATTCCCGTCAAAAACAGACGGTCGAACTCCGCTCCCTTTGCCTTCCGCAGGGCATCCATCTGCTGGGGCGTCAGCATTCCGGGCATCATTTTCATCGTTTCGTGCGGCATATCCATACCCGGCATATTCGACATCTCGCGCCCCGCGGCGTCGGGCATCGGGTTCGGTACCGATTCACCTCGCGCCGCCAGCCAGCGCTTCATGAACTTGATTTCGTCGGTCTGGGAGATGCTGATCCGCGCGCCGAGCGAGCGCAAGTCTTTGTTTTGGGTATGCGATGGAATCATCGCGGTCATCTCCACCGCCTGCGCATGATGATGAATCATACCCTGCATGAACTCGACATCGGCCGCAGATCTCGGAGGCAGAGTCGCGTGGGTCGACGGCGGCAACTTCTTGCTGGGCGCGCCCGGCGGTCCCGGTTGCACGACGCTGGGCTGAGGGGTGCCTTGTTGCGCGTGCCCGAGGGCGGAGAAGAAAACGCTCGCCGCCAAAAATGCATGGGCAATCGTCCGCCGGTACCCGGGGTTCTGCACGCGCGCGAGGCGATAGATAATACTTCTCCAGACCGATGTAAGAGAAAAGACGTTCATTCGGACGAGGAATTATAGATGAGACTGACCGTCCATCGCGGGCGAGCATTCGGCTTAGCAGGCATTGACAATCTCTTACGCCGCCAACGTCCCGCTCAGCGCGCCTTCGAGTTCCAGCAGCTTGCGCTTGATATCGAGTCCGCCGCCATAGCCGCAAAGAGTTCCATCCCAGGCGATCACGCGATGGCAGGGAACCACGATCGCGATGGGATTGCGATTGTTTGCCATGCCGACGGCCCTGAATCCGGTCGGTCTGTTCACTGAGCGCGCGATGTCGGCATACGTCCGCGTCTCGCCGTAAGGGATCGCGATCAAAGCTTTCCAGCATGCTAATTGAAACTCAGTCCCGCGCAGATCGAGCGGGAAAGAAAACTGACGACGCCCGTCCGAGAAATACTCCTCGAGTTCCCTAACATAGGACCGCATCTCGCTTTCAGAGTTCTCAAAGCGTACGCGTTTGCTTTCACCCCGCAGGTCCCGCGGATTCGGGCGGATAGTCTGCTGCCCCGGCAGCCGGAGATCGAACTCGAGGGCAACCAGTCCCCTGGCGGACGCCGCCAGGAACAAAGCTCCTACCGGAGATTCAAACACCGTGAAATGAAGGGTTTCCATGATTGTTCCAATTCTTTGATCAATCCCGGATATGCCCTAACCATAGCACGCAGCGGCCCTGTGAATCAGCGGCATCACCCCGGGAGCCGGTTGACAGAATCCCGCCCTTAGGACAAAGTATGTGGCTGCAAAGTGCTTGGGGAAGCTC
>DATAUY010000179.1:0-3836 GCA_036268025.1 Candidatus Sulfotelmatobacter sp.
GGGCCCGGTCCATGGGTAACGTGCAACACGATCAGCTGATAGGCGCCGTATGCGACCGAACTCGATACCGTCACCTGCGACAGATTGAAGACCAGTTGAACCAGCTTCAGCTTGCGTGCCGGACGCCAATAAAACTGCGCCAGCGTGCTGGCAATGCCGATCAGCAGGGTTTCAGGAAGGCTCAGCTCAAGAATGCCGAGCAGCGTGAACAGGAAGTTCACCGACAGCGTGCCTTCGATTCCGGGCAGACTAACTTTCAACGACGACGCCAGCAAGGCGGCGATCAGATAACAGGCAAACTTAACGGGGTCACCCGACTGCCAATGGGCGGCGGCAAAGATCAGACAGGCACAGCCCACCATCGCCATTGCAGCGATGAACACACGCGTAGCGATGGAGCCAGCTTGCGGCATGGGAACCACATAAATTTTCGGCGATCTTAGGGGTCATGTCCCTTGGAAACGTGACCTTTTGGTTACGATGGTTTGTCCTCCCACCGAATCCGGCATGGCAGATTTCCTGGACAACTTGTCCCGCGCCCCAAGGGAGGGACAAAACGCCCGCGGAGTTTCCAACAAACAGCTGCTAACCCATTGATAAGTCGAAGCAATCTGGGTCACGTTTGGTCTCCAACCTGCACAGTACAGGTCACCAGAGACGGTTACGCGCCGGTAGCCACCCTGGCGGGGGAGATATGAAGAAGTTCTTGGTTCTATTGCTGATGGCCGTCGTCACGCTGGCCCATGCCGACGACACGAAACTATCGCCGGAGCTGCGCGGAAACAGGTCGACGAAACAGCTACAAGTCATTGTGCAATATAAGCCTGGAACACAGGTGAATTGCAGTGGGCTGCTCGGTCTGGTGGGCTGCCTGCTGAATGACATTGTGAAACTGGGGGGCTCGATCCTGGGGCAGTTGCCCCTGGTGAATGGCGTGGTTGCGCTGCTTGACGGCAACGGCATCGCTAATCTCTCGAACCAGTCGAACGTCATGTACATCAGCCTGGATCGGCCATTGACGCCGACTCTCAGTAGCGCCGCTCCAGCCGTGAACGCCGAGTTTGCCTGGCAGTCGGGCTATACGGGCGCGGGCATTGGCGTGGCGCTCATCGATAGTGGCGTGAGCAACCACATCGATCTTTATCAGGGATTGTCCTCGCGAGTCGTGTATCAGCAGTCTTTCGTTCCCGGAAGCTCGAGCCCCAACGACCAATACGGCCACGGTACGCACATCGCAGGCCTGATCGCTGGAGATGGTTTCGATTCCACCGGGCCGCTGTACAGCAAGACCTTCAAAGGGATCGCTCCAGGCGCGAAGATCATCAACCTACGGGTACTCGACGCCAACGGAGCATCTACCGATAGCGTGGTCATTGCCGCCATCAACCAGGCGATTTCCCTGAAATCGAAGTACAACATTCGCGTGATCAACCTTTCGATGGGGCGCGCAGTGTACGAATCGTACACGCTGGATCCGCTCTGCCAGGCGGTAGAGAAGGCCTGGCAAAACGGGATCGTCGTGGTTGTGGCCGCGGGCAACAACGGCCGCTATCAGCCCACCGAGGGCTACGCGACCGTTACTTCGCCGGGCAACGATCCGTATGTAATTACGGTTGGCGCGATGAAGACGATGGGTACGCCAACGCGTGTGGATGATCTGATTGCCAGCTACAGCTCGAAGGGACCCACAGTAGTGGATGCAGTAGCCAAGCCCGATCTGGTTGCTCCCGGCAACTTGCTGGTCTCGCTCGACGCACCGAACTCAACTCTATACCAGCAATTCCCGGGCAATCGCGTTCCCAACAACTTCTATATCAAGGGCGGAAACAGCGCTTCGTCTTCCAACTACTTCACCTTGAGCGGCACGAGCATGGCGGCAGGCGTAGTCAGTGGGGCGGTCGCCGATCTTCTTCAGAAGAGTCCCAAGCTCACTCCTGATCAGGTGAAGGCCCGTCTGATGAAGACAGCCTGGAAGTCGTTCCCGGCATTCAGCAGCACGACCGACCCGACAACCGGAATCACCTATACCGACCAGTACGATGTGTTTACGGTGGGCGCCGGCTATCTGGACATTGAAGCCGCCCTCACCAGCACCGACGTGGCCAAGGGATCGGCGATGTCACCGGTGGCCTCGTTCGATCCGAAAACAGGCAATGTATATCTCACCGGTGCTTCGGGTGCCGTCTGGAACACGTCGCAAGCCTGGTCGAACGCTCAGGTGTGGGGAACGTCGGAGTTCGTTAGCGGCGTCCCCTCTTCCACGATGACTGGCACGAATGCATTGTGGGGATCGAATGCTCTGTGGGGCAGCAATGCTCTCTGGGGATCGAACGCCTTGTGGGGAAGCAACGCGCTCTGGGGAAGCAATGCTCTTTGGGGAAGCAATGCGTTGTGGGGATCGAATGCCCTGTGGGGCAGCAACGCCTCCGCAGGCGAGCAATAAACAAGCAGGCGAGCAATAAACAAAGTTGTGGGGAGCGAAGAGGAGCCGCGAGCCGATCGCGGCCCTTTTTGCTTTTGGAAGCTCTTCATGTGGGGACACAGCCGCGCTTGGCTGTCCGCCGCGCGTAGCGCGCCTAGAAGCTGTCTAGAACGCGCTTCCGCCGCCGCCGCCGAAACCGCCCCCGGAGAAGCCGCCGCCCCCACCAAATCCAGATCCGCTGGAACTTGCGCGCGGCGCGGAAACGAATACCTGGTGCATGTCGCTGGCCATGCTGTGCATCGAACTCGAAAAGAAAATCGGATTGAAACCGGCGCCATACACTCCGCCCGGGCCGACGTACCACTGCGGCGGATCTTTGACGATTCCGGCGAAGGCCTGCGCCCAATGATGCTCCACGCCGAGCGCCATCGCGTAGGCGAGATATTTTTCAAACGTAGTCGCTGGCATCAGTTTGAGGCGGTCCGCGTCCACGCGGTTCATGAACTCCTGGAAGCCGAGCACCGCGATGAGAGTCTTAGCTCCTTTAACGGTCTTCGCGGTCATCACTCGCGCGAACAACCACCAGATGAGCGCCGAGATCAGAACACACCCGACCAGCAACGGAATGGAATTGAAGAAATTGGCCCATCCGAGATACTGCAGGACGCCGAACGGAACCAGAATTCCAATGGCCGCGAACACGCTATAACCGCCAGCCGACTCCGGATCCAGCATGTAGATGCCTTTCGTCTTCAGCGACGACATGATGTCCGCTCGGATCGCGGGCACGGCGGTATAGAAGCGGTTTTTCAAGCTCGACAAGCGAGTGTCGTCCCCGCCAGCGAAGACATTTTCGAGCATCACGCGTTCGTGCGGCACTAGATCGCTGCCCCATTGTTCGTGCGGCTTCAGCAAATGGAAGATGTAATCCTTGTGCGTAAACAGCAGCACCTTTTCCGCCGCCTCTTCGATTTTGATGTATCCGCGCACCGCGAGGTCGACCATAGTCGAAGTGATGTCGCGCGGATGTATGGAGTCGTCGAGCAGCGTTCCAGCCTCTGCGGGAGAAATCCCCGCGGGCGGTTCGTACACGGGCGCGACAGACATTCCGGGATCGGGATCGCGGCCCTTGTACCACCAAAGCAGAAACATCGCGACGAGCGTCACCGGCGGTAAAAAGATTACTGGATTGCTGCCGAGGAACCAGAAGAACTTCGTCAGCGCGCTCGGTTCATGGAAGATTCCCTTCGGAATATAGACATCAATCGTCAACCCGCCGCGCATCGGCAGCGGATTGTTCGTTTCGAACAACGCCTGCGCGCCCTGGACTTTCGCGCTGGCATCGCGTTGCTTCGAGCCGTAAACGCCGGTAAACGCTTGCGCGCGCAGCGAGCCTGACGCCGAATCCGGAAAC
>DATAUY010000180.1:0-23978 GCA_036268025.1 Candidatus Sulfotelmatobacter sp.
GTCGAGATGGTATTTCTCGCGCAGGGCGCGCAGGTTCTCGCGCTCCTTACGTTCTTCGTCGGAGTAAAAGCGCGCCTTCTCGAACTCGTGGTTCGCGATGGCGTTTTCCATGCGGTGCACGATGAACTTGATGCGCTTCTGAACTTCGGTCAATTCTTCGGGCAGCGAAGTCTGGCGCAACTTGACGCGCGCTCCGGCTTCGTCGACCAGGTCGATGGCCTTATCGGGCAGGAAGCGGTCGGGAATGTAGCGGTTCGAGTGTGAGACCGCGAAGTTGATTGCGTCGTCAGTGTAGGTGACGGCGTGGAACTTCTCGTAGCGGTCCTTGATCCCGAACAGAATCTTGATCGCGTCCGTCTCGTTCGGAGGCGGAACCTTGACGGCCTGGAAGCGGCGCTCGAGCGAGCGGTCTTTTTCGATCGACTTGCGATATTCGCCCGGAGTCGTCGCGCCGATGCACTGAATCTCGCCGCGGCTTAACGCCGGCTTGAGGATATTCGCGGCGTCGAGCGAGCCTTCAGCTGATCCGGCCCCGACCAGCGTGTGCAGCTCGTCAATGAAGATGATGGAATTCTGCGACTCCATCAGCTCTTTCATGATGGTCTTGAGGCGCTCTTCGAACTGGCCGCGATATTTCGTGCCGGCGACGATCAAAGACAGATCGAGAGCGAGAATGCGTTTATCGGCCAGGAACGAAGGAACTTCGCCATCGGCGATGCGCTGCGCAAGTCCTTCGACGATGGCAGTCTTGCCGACGCCTGGTTCCCCGATGAGTACGGGATTGTTCTTCGTGCGACGGCAGAGAATCTGAATGACGCGATCGACTTCGCCTTCGCGGCCGACCAGCGGGTCGAGCTGAGTATCCATGGCGGCCTGAGTCAGGTCGCGGGAGAACTCACTCAATAAAGAGGATTCGCGTTGGCGCTGCGGCTGGGCTTTCTCCTGCGTGCTGCGCGCAAGTTCTTCGCGAATGGTCGAGAGTCGCAGGCCACGCTCGTGCAGGATCTCAGCAGCGAAGCACTTTTCTTCACGCAGCAGTCCCAAAAGGAGATGTTCAGTTCCGATATGGCGATGGGAGAGGCGTTCAGCTTCCTCCGCCGCGTAGGCGAGAACGCGTTTGCATTCGTTGCTCAGCGGCAGGTCGACCGAGGTCGAGACCTTCTCGCGGATCGTCGTATGTCCTTCAATCTGCTTGCGGATTGATTCGACAGAAGCGTGCGAGCGCAGGAACCGATTGGTCAGGGCTTTGTCTTCGCGCAGAAGTCCCAGAAGAAGATGTTCTGTCTCAATATAAGGAGACCCGAACTGGCTGGCCTCGTAGCGTGCGAAAAAGATGACGCGCCTGGCTTTCTCCGTATACCGTTCAAACATAATGCCCCTTCCCCCTTGACCCTTCCGGCCGGGAGAAACCTGTCTGCCCGACCTACCGAAACGCCGCCTGATCCGTTGTTACGCGATCCATGGTTACATTATGCAATCAAATGACCGCGAAACCCAAGTACCGAAACGGTTCCCAAACCCCTTGATCACGTTACTGACGGAACTGTTAAGTTCCCTTCCGCAACTGCAAGGGCCACTTTCTTGCAGTTTGTCTGACTAATGTTGCCTTGGGGCTAAAGCCCCAGATCGTCATTCGTCTTAACGCGGCGCTGAAGCGCCGCTCTTCCACTTTTTCTTCCTGTTGCGGCACGGCTTTAAGCCGCACCCTTTCAAATCGTCACGCGTCAATCATCAGGCCAGCAACGACTCCGGCGCAACTTCTTCCATGTGTCCGCGCTCCAGCCGAAAAACCCGGTGGCAGCGGCGAGCAAATGACAAGTTATGCGTAGCGATGAGGGAGGTGAGTTGGTGCTCGCGATGTAAGCGGGCAATTAGTGTGAAAACTGCTTCGCCGGTCTGTCCGTCCAGGTCGCCGGTGGGCTCATCCGCGAGCAAAAGCTTCGGACCCGTGATGAGCGCGCGTGCCAGAGCAACCCGCTGCTGTTCGCCTCCGGAAAGCTCTCCCGAACGATGGTGCGCGCGTTTTTCGAGCCCTACCTCGCGCAACCACTGGGATGCTTCCGGTTCGGCCTGCTGCCATGTTTGTCCCCTAAGAAGCAACGGCATGGCAACATTTTCCGCCGCGGTGAATTCCGGCAGCAGATAGTGAAACTGCCATACAAAGCCGGTCTCCCGATTGCGAAAGGCCGCGGCTTCGTCGTGAGACAGCGAATTCACTCGCAAGTGGGCGCAGTATACGTCACCTTCGGAAGCACGATCAAGAGCGCTCACGATATGCAAAAGAGTACTCTTGCCGGCACCCGATTCGCCGACGATCGCAACCATCTCCCCACGCTTCACTTCAAACGACAGATTCTCAAAGAGCACCAGGTCCGACTCGCCGGACCGGAAGACTTTCTTCAGGCCTTCCACCCGAAGGATTGAATCTTCACCCGTTAGATGCAAATTGAGACCTTTTCGTTCCAAGTGCGTTTCTGGAGGCCCGGACGCCCTCGTCCGGGGCCGCGCGCGATTGCAACAGTAGACCGTATCACACGGATAAGATTGGAAAAGAAGCGGTTTATTGAAGATTCCGGGGAAACCATTATTCCGGAAGACTTGCACCGACCTAAAGGGCGTCCGCCGCGCGGCGAGTTATTCGTAACGCAGAGCCTCGGCTGGCAAAATCTTCGCTGCCGACCAAGACGGATACAGTGTCGCCACAAACGAGATGATCACTGCAAACAGCGCGATGAATGCCCCATCGACCGCTCGCGGAGCGAACGGGACGTAGTCAATCGAATAGACCTCTGGTGACAATGTGATGACATGATAGTGACCGCCGACGTAAGAGATCGCATAGCCCAGCACGAGGCCGATAGCGGTGCCGATCACCCCGATCAAGACTCCCTGCGCGATGAAGACGTTCCGCACCTGCGCCTTGCGAGTGCCCATCGACAGCAGCACGGCGATGTCTTTGGTCTTTTCCATGACCATCATAATGAGGCTAATAAGGATGTTGAGCGCGGCGACGAAGACGATCAGGCCGATGGTGATAAACGTGACCAGCCGTTCTGTTTTCAGCGCCTTAAAGAGGGCGCTGTTCTGCTTGAGTGTGTTCGTGGCCATGTAGCCGGGGCCGGCGGCGTCTTCGATTTCGCGCGAGATGGCGTCTGCGTTGTCGAGATCGTCAACTTTGAATTCCAGCACAGAGATCAAATCGCCGAGCCCGAATAGCCGCTGCGCGTCCGAGAGTCGCGCGAAAGCCCAGCTTGAGTCGTAATCAAAGAATCCGGAATGGAAGATTCCGACGACGCGGAAACGTGTGTACTTGGGCACAGTTCCAAACGGGGTCAACTCGCCTTGTGGGCTGACAACCGTGACAACCGACCCCACCGTCGCGCCGATGCCGTCGGCCATGTCTTGTCCTAGGACGATCGGGGGCATGGCCGCGATCCGTTGCTGGACGCCGGCAAGGGAGTCGGGAGATTGTGTGTCCGGTGTGGAGTGGCCACTCATGCCCGCCGCTTTTGATTCTTCATTTCCCGGAATGTCTTCCAGGGCCTGAGCCGAACCTTCTTTTATGGAACTCAGCAAATCTCCCACGCGGCGCTCATATTGGGGAATCATTCCCTTGAGAACTGCTCCGCGCGCGCGTGGTCCGCGGGAAATTAATACTTGCTCGAAGATCGCCGGGGCTGCCGCAACCACATGCGGCTGCTTCGAAAGGCGATCCATGAGCGCGGGCCAGTCTTCGATGCCATCGTCGGATACACGCTGCAAGCTGATGTGAGAAGTCGAGCCGAGCAGGCGCTGCTGAAGGTCCTGGCGGAATCCGTTGTTGATGGCAAGCGCGACGACCAGCGAAGCCACGCCAGCTGCGACTCCAGCAACTGAAATTCCCGTGATGATGCCGATGAAAGCTTGTCTGCGCTTGGCACGGAGATATCGGCGGGCGATGAAAAGTTCAAAGCGCATGGGAGGCTATCAGCTTTCAGCCACATCGGATTATAGCTGGGCGTAACGCGCATCTCCGTCAAGGGCCGTATGGGTTCCTCGGAGGCTTGAGGATCGATAAACTTCTGCTGCAGTAACTTTGCTAGAATTCCTGCCGTGAAAAGACGAACCCTACTGAAGTCCCTTCCCGCTGCAGCCCTTCTTCCGGCATTGCTTCGCGATGCCGCGGCGCAAGACAATGCTGGTTCCTCGGTGGTCTACGAACTGCGCGTTTATCACGCCGCGCCGGGCAAGCTGGCAGACCTGTTGGCCCGCTTCCGCGATCACACAGTCAAGATCTTCGACCGCCACGGGATGAAGAGCGTCGCTTACTGGACACCCACGGACGAGCCCGATAAAAGCAACACGCTCATCTACATCCTTCGTCATCCGAGCCGCGACGCTGCGGCGGCAAACTGGAAATCATTCCAGGACGATCCGGAGTGGAAGAGCGTGCGCGACAAATCCGAAGAGAACGGGAAATTGGTTGAAAAAGTCGACTCGACTTATATGGCCATGACGGATTTCTCGCCCGCGTTGCGTTAATTTTGCTAGTTGTCGATGCGCTGCACGACCGAGAGAATCTTCCACTGTCCCTCGACCTTCGACAGCGTCATGTAGTCCGTCCATCCTGGCGTGACTAGCTTCGCCGAGGCGATACTTCCGGCGACGTCGAGCACTTCTACCTGCTCGGTCTTGCTGGCGGCGGGAAAATCGGCTGGGCCATTCTTCGCGACTTCTTTCACCATCTCCGGACCGGTCTTCTCCCGCACGGGAATGTCTCCGTGGATCATGTGCTTCAAATAGTGAGGATGAAGTGTCTGCTCCATGCGGTGGGGATCGCCGGTCCAATAGGCTTCGATGTAGTTGGTAACGGTGGCGCGGACGGCGGTAGAGTCGGCGGCGTTGTTTTGGGCCTTGGCGTTCAGAGTCAGCAAGACGATGACGGACAAGGTAAAGGCTGGCGCGAAGCGTTTCATGGGATCTCCAGGTTCGGACGAAGTGATTATGCGCTTGTGTCGTTAGTGGGAAACTACACGGAGGGCCATGTCCGGATTTCGTTACCCGGATTAGGACGGCACAGCGGCTAGAGCCGTTTTCTCTCTGGCGCTCCTTACGCGGCCCTGAAAGGGCCGCTCTTCCACGGCAGCCCAAACGTTTGATAACTGCCCGAGAATCATGCGAGAAAATCCCCCATTTTTCACGGAATCCGGGCTTATCCTCTAGACTGTTAGCGGTTCCGCACTCGTCTGATGATCATTAACCTCGCTGAACGTGCCCACAACCACAACTGGGAACTCGATCCCGTCATCCGCTCGCTGCTCGATACGGATTTCTACAAGCTGCTGATGCTTCAGTTTATCTGGAAGCATTTTCCCAAGACGCGCGTGACATTTTCGCTATACAACCGGCATCCGGCAGTGCGGATGGCCGACATCGTTCATGTCGAAGAGCTGAAGGTTCAGTTGCAGCACGTACGCGGGCGGCGCTTTCGCAAATCGGAACTGGTATGGCTGGCCGGCAATTCGTTCTACGGGCGAAAGGGGATTTTCCAGCCCGCGTTTCTGGATTGGCTGGAGCACGATTTCCGACTATCGGACTATCACCTCAGCGTGCACGATGGGCAGATTCATCTCAGTTTCGAAGGCGCATGGACCGAAACCACGATGTGGGAACTGTATGCACTCGCGATTCTGGATGAGATGAAGACCCGAGCGCACCTGAAGACACTGAGCGAGTTCGGGCTCGACATTCTTTATGCGCGGGCAAAGACGAAGTTGTGGAACAAGATCGAACGGTTGCATGGCGTGCCCGGGCTCAGCGTCGCAGATTTCGGAACGCGGCGGCGACATAGTTTCCTGTGGCAGGAATATGTGGTGGTCGCGATGGCGTCGAATCTGGGCAGCAATTTCATCGGGACGTCGAATGCTTTTCTTGCGCACAAGCACGACCTGGAAGCGATCGGCACGAACGCGCACGAGATTCCGATGGTGATGGCGGCACTGGCTCCCGATGACGTTGCACTAAAGCAGTCTCAGTATGGCGTACTCGAATTGTGGCAGCAGACTTACGAAGGAGCGTTGCGCGTGATGTTGCCCGACACGTTCGGGACCACGCAATTTCTGGAAGGCGCTCCGGAGTGGGTCACAGACTGGACCGGACAACGCGTGGACAGCAAGAATCCCTACATTGCGGGCGATGAATACATCGAATGGCTGAAAGCGCGAGGGAGCGATCCGCGGGAGAAGTTGATGATCGCTTCGGACACGCTTGATGTGGATGCGATTCTGGGGCTGCACGCTCATTTCGGCGGAAAGATAGGGAGAAACGTTCAGGCCAGCGACTTTCGCAGCGCGGCAGACTTTGAAGATCGCGAAAAATGGACTCCGGAGCGGCGGATTCGCTTCAGCGCGGGCTGGGGCACGCTTCTGACGAATGACTTTCGCGGATGTAATCCGAACGGCGGCGATGGTTTCAATCCGATAAGCCTGATCTGCAAAGTATCGGGCGTGGAGGGGCGTCCGGCGGTGAAGCTCTCGGATAATTATTCGAAGGCGCTGGGGCCTGCGGCGGAAATTGAGCGCTATCGGCGCGTCTTTGGGACGGTCGGGATTGCTAATGCGCCGGTGGCGACGTGAGACTCCCTGGGGTATGGGTCATCCTGAGCGGGGCCGGTTTTCAGGCGGAGCGAAGGACCTCCATCTCGACGACATTCGGCTTACCGGAGATCCCTCGGCCGGCTGAAAAGCGCCGGCGTTCGGGATGACGCTGCGATGGAGAACTGAGCAGCTATCTTTCTCTCCAAAACATTCAAATTTGTGTTAACCATCCGCTTGGCTCACTCGTTGTGTGCATAGAGACATTCATGAACTGCACACGCGAGGGAATCCAAATGCGCAAGGGTTGGCTAATAGCGGGGCTACAGATGGTTTTGGCGTCGACATTCCTGTTCACGGCGGTCAGCGCAGCGCAGACTTCGCGTGCCACACCTGCTGCCACTCCCAATCCGGTGCAACTGAGCAAGAAAGACATTGCCGAGCTTCAGGACCAATTGCTCGAGCATTTGCGCGTGAGCCCGACGCTGGCCGAGGTGGTAGCGCGCGATCCGTCACTGCTGTCGAATGCGGAGTACGTGAATCGAAGCAATCCAGAGTTGGGACGCTTCCTGCAGGAGCATCCGGAGATCGCGCAGAATCCTGACTACTATCTCTTCAATAATCTTCACGGCCAGAATGAGCCGCCGGCCCAGACGCTCGAGCGCAAACTTTGGCCGCAGATGTCGTCTCGCGAGGACAACGGAGTCGCACGGAATCTCGTCGAGGGCGGCATTCCTTTGCTGGCTTTCATCTGCTTTATGGGCGTGGTTCTGTGGCTGATGCAGGTGCTGCTGGAAAACCGGCGCTGGAACCGCGTCTTCAAGCTGCAATCCGATGTGCATGGCAAGCTGATCGAGCGCTTCGGGACATCGCAGGAAGTGCTGACCTATATGAACACCGACGCGGGCAAGCGGTTCCTGGAAGCGACTCCAATCGCGGTCGGAATGGATCGCCAGGCTCCGGTGCCCAGCCCTGTAGCGCGTGTGTTGACGCCGTTGCAAATTGGAATCGTACTCAGTTTGCTCGGAGTGGGACTGATCTTTCTACGGCATAGCATTCCTGACGGCGACGCTCCGCTGCTGCTCGTCGGAACGGTCGTGCTGATGCCGGGGCTTGGGTTTATCATCTCGGCGGGAATTACGTGGGTGCTGGCGCGGCATCTTGGATTGATGCCCCAGTCCGGAACGCAGGGCGGAGAACAAAGCTGAGTCAAGTTGCTGCCTGATCCATCGAGCCGCCACAGATGGCTGCTCCATGGAAGCAGCCATGAGGAAGGACGATACGACCGGGGAATACGTAATTGCGAATGTCGAAGCCCGTGCAGCGTTGCGGGCCGACGAGTTGCCCATGGACAGCGATGCCTTCGCCGGCTTCTACCAACGCTCCGCTCCTGCGTTGCGGGCATACCTGGTGCGGGTTTCGGGGAATCATGCGCTGGCCGATGATCTGACGCAGGAAAGCTATCTGCGTTTCTTGTGCGCGACGTGGCCCGAGGGCGGCGAAGTTAACTACCGGCGATATCTCTTCCGGATCGCGACGAATTTATTGCGCGATCACTGGAAGCGGCGCAAGGAAACTTACCTGGAAGATGTGCCTGAAGCTTTTCTGGCCGCTCGCGATACTTTGACAGACCTTGACTCCCATTCCTTGCTTGGCCCCGCGATGGCGCAGATGCGACCGCGGGATCGTCAACTGCTCTGGCTCGCACACGCCGAGGGATATTCTCACCGGGAGATTGCCGAGATCACCGGCCTGGGAGCGGCGAGCATCCGGCTGCTGCTATTTCGCGCGCGGCACAAGATGGCGCGCTTGCTGCGGAAGCAGATGGCCACCGATCGGAGGCCTGCATAATGTTGCGCTCCTGCGCATACGAAAAGGAAGTTATGGAAGCGCTCAAGGCTGGCCATTGGCCGGAAGGCTGCGCTCCAGAACTGCGCGCGCATGTCGAGAGCTGCGCAACTTGTAGCGATTTCGTGCTGCTGACTCAGGCTTTTCAGAGTGCAAAGAGCGAATCGGTACAGGAAGCCCCCACGGGGTCGCCTGGATTGCTTTGGTGGCGGGCACAGTTGCGGCGGCGAAATGCAGTGACCGAGCGCGTGAGCCGACCCATCACGATCGCACAGACCTTTGCCTGGATCGTTACTTCTGTGGTAGGCGTGATTCTCATCGCCTCGCAATATGGCGATCGAGTGCGATGGGCTTCGTGGTGGGCCGGACTGGAGCCTGCAAAACTTCTTCATTTCTTATCCGGCAGTTTGGTCAAGCCTGATGGGAATCTTCTTCTGATCATCCCCGGGCTTGGAGTTCTGGCGCTGTTGAGCGGCATTGTCGTGTATCTGGCGTCAGAAAAATCCTGAAAATCGATTCGGAGAGACATTGCCGCAAAGTCTCGGCTCGCAGCCTCCGCTCGTTCGTCAAGATCGGCGCCGCAGCAGAAATGTAGCGACCGGCCCGTCTGCACAATGGACACGTTCTGTGTCACATTAGACGTCCATGTCTTCTTCCCCCGACGATTCTTCTGATCCGAAGGGCGGGCGTGTCGCCTTCACGCATCCCGGGTTCGTCCTCTTTCAGGTTGCGCGCTTCCTCATCGTGGCCGCGGTCGAGATGCAAGCCGTAGCTGTCGGATGGCAGGTTTACGAGATCACCAAGCGTCCGCTTGATCTGGGATACGTCGGGCTGGCCCAATTTCTGCCGGGGATTCTGCTTTTCCCTATCTCCGGACACGCATCTGACCGTTACGAACGGCGCACGGTCCTCTCGGCTTGTTACGGCGGATACGCGGTGTGCTTCGCCTTACTTCTGATTCTGACCAGGCGCGGTTCGCCGTCGATGTTTTCAATTTATGTTGTGCTGGTTCTGATCGGAATTGTCCGCTCATTCAACAGCACGGCAAGCCGATCCATTCTGCCGCAACTGGTTCCGGAAGAACACTTTCCAAATGCGGTCGCGTGGAACGCCACCATCTTTCAGGCCTCGACGATTCTTGGGCCGGCATTCGGCGGCATTGTTTATGCAGCCTTCCACGGGCCGTCAGCGGTTTATCTGATCGCGACGGTGATTGCTTTCGCGGCAATGCTGTCGTCGTTCAGAATCAAGCCTGAAGTAAAGGCACGACCGCGCGAGCCAATCTCTCTGAAAACTGTTTTTGCCGGACTGGATTACATCTGGAACAAAAAGATCATTCTGGGAGCGATCTCACTGGATCTGTTCGCTGTGATGCTGGGCGGAGCGGTGGCTTTGCTGCCGGTCTATGCGCGGGAGATTCTGCACACCGGCCCGTGGGGCTTGGGATTGCTGCGTACGGCTCCAGGAGTCGGTGCAGCCGTGATGGCCGTTGCACTGGCGCATCGTCCCTTGCGAGGGAAATCCGGACCGACGTTATTCTGGGGTGTAGCGGGATTTGGAGTCTGTACGATCATCTTTGGTTTATCGCGCAGCCTCACGCTTTCGCTGATCGCGCTGGTCCTGTTGGGCGCAAGCGACATGATCAGCGTGATCATCCGCGCGACGCTGACCCAACTTGCGACTCCTGATGAAATGCGCGGCCGAGTGACCGCCGTGGACATGATTTTTATTGGAACGTCGAATGAGTTTGGGCAATTCGAGTCGGGAGTCACGGCGCAGTGGTTCGGAACAGTGCCCGCGGTCGTGCTAGGCGGGATTGGAACGCTGATCGTGATTGGGTTGTGGGCGTGGTGGTTTCCGGAACTGCGCGAGGCGGGAGCTTTGCATTCAATTACTGCGGCGAGTTTGCAGGGGGCTACCCAGACGGCTGAGGGAGAGAGTATTCCGTCGTGATGGCGCTTGCTGGCCAGACTATCAAGCTTCACTCGACGCCGTCCGCCGGCTGTTTCCACATTAGCGTTGCTTCCGCACTGCTTTGTCCAAGGAATTCTATTTCCCCAGGCGCTGCTTTCCTGCCGTAGAATGTTCGCTCTCATTCCGAAGTGCAAGGATTCCGTTTGCTCGAACGGTACTTCCGCCTCAAGGAAAATCAAACGTCCGTCCGCAGCGAGTTTCTCGGTGGGCTGACGACTTTCATCACCATGGCCTACATCGTGGTGGTGAATCCGCAGATTCTTTCGAAAGCTGGCATGCCGATCGACGGCGTGGTATTTGCCACCTGCGTCTCCGCCGCAGTAGCGACGCTCGTGATGGGGCTTTACGCGAATTATCCGATCGCCATGGCGCCCGGCATGTCGTTGAATGCGTACTTCACTTACGTCGTGTGCCTGGGCATGCACGTTCCCTGGCAAACTGCGCTGGGCGTGATCTTTCTCTCGGGCGTTGTGTTTCTAATTCTCACCGTGACACGCGTGCGCGAGCAGATCGTGAACGGAATCCCGGATTGCCTGAAGCATTCGACCGCGGGTGGTATTGGGATGTTCATCGCGTTCGTCGGGCTGCGCAATGCGAACCTGGTGGTGGCGAACCCGGCGACATTTGTGAGCCTCGGCAGTTTTCGAGATCACGAGGCACAGCTTGCCTGCATGGGGCTGGCGATCATGCTGATTCTAATGTCGCGAAAGATCACTGGTGCGATCCTGATTGGAGTAGTGGCGACAAGTTTGTTCGGGATTCTGCGCGGCATGAGCAGGTGGCCTCCTGCTGTGTTTTCCTGGCCGCATCCTGCCTCGACGTGGTTGCAGCTTGACCTGCGCGGCGCGCTGCACCTTGGGTTGTTCGAGATCATCTTCGTGTTTCTTTTCGTGGACTTGTTCGACAACGTAGGAACGCTTGTCGGTGTCTGCGAACAGGGCGGTTTCGTAAAAGACGGCAGGATCCCGCGCGTGGGCCGCGCTCTGGTGGCGGACGCGGTGGGCACAATTTTCGGATCGTTGACTGGAACTTCGACGGTGACCAGTTACATCGAGAGCGCGGCGGGTGTCGCGGCCGGGGCTCGCACGGGGTTGAGCAATGTCTTTGTCGCGGGATTGTTCCTGCTGGCAGCGTTTTGCTCGCCCCTGGCATCTGCGATTCCCGGGTATGCAACCGCTCCCGCGTTGATCGTGGTTGGCGCGCTGATGACGGAATCCATCGGGCGCGTCGAGTGGCAGGATTTCACCGAAGCGGTTCCGGCGTTTGTGACTTTGCTGGCGACGCCGCTGACGTTCAGCATTGCGACGGGGTTGAGTTTGGGATTGATCTCGTACACGCTGGTGAAAGTTGCGGCCGGAAAATTCAGAGAGATCAGTCCAGTGATTTGGATTCTGACGGTGCTGTTTATTTTCCGCTACGTGTATTTGGCGGTGGAGTGACTTATCTTTCACCCCTTCGCGGATTGTTCATTCTCTTTGAATTGTCCCGCGGCTCGTGCCCTGGGCTCCATTCTTTTGCCGCTTCGCGGCTTGCTGCGGTCAAAACTGTCGCCAGAATTGAACCATCCAAAATGGGATCTTACGGAATGCTCACGGTAACAGTCGCGGTCGCGCGGCCGAACTGATTTGTCGCGAGTTGGAGTTGGGATCGACCGGTGCGGCTGGGACCGCCGCTATTTCCGCCACCGTTGGCCGAACCACCTACGCCGGCGCCGCCAGTTACACCCGAATGCCTGAAGATTGCGAGATCCCGGAACAGGCCGTCAAACAGACGGCCAGCGCAAACAGAGTTGCAAGCAGTAGGGGAGGGTGCCAGCCTGTTCCGGGAGCACGCTTCACGAAAACGATTGTGCGCGATGAAACGCCGCGCCGAAAGAGGCCTTTCGGACATGTCCGGATTCCAATCGATCCACTCGCGAGGGCAGGACGTCCCTTCGACGAGCTCGGGGCAGGCTCTCGCGACAGCCTGCGGACGCCGAGGCTACTTCGCCCTCAGGATGGTTTTAGCTGCGCCCATGTTGTCGTATTTGTCGTACACGCGGACCACTACAACGTGTTCGGAAGAGCCATCTTTCTCAGCTTCGAGGGGAATCCTGAAATCGTAGTCCTCCGTCTTCGAATCAGAGAGCTGATCGGTGGGATCGACGTACTTCCAGTCGGCTGCGTCGACGGAAAATTCGGCGCGCTTGATCGTCGAAAAACCGTCTTCGGCGCGGAAGTGGACATGGATCTGTCCATTCTCGACTGAAGCCGTCAGATTTTCTATGCGCGGCGCAGTCGTATCCACTTCGAAGCGGCGGCTTTCGCGTGAACTGGTCAGTGCTTCCCGCGGAGAGTGCGAAGGCGCGTCGGAAGCGACGACTTTGATCGTGTATCCGCCATCGGGAAGCAGGCTCGCGTCGAAGGAGTACGCCTTGTCGGTAAGGTCATCTTTCAGCAGGAGCCAGCGGGATTCGCCGTCACCGCGATAGTAAACCGAGTAGACGAGTTGATCGTCGTTCTCGTCGTGCGCGTTCCACTTCACGCCGATGGCATCGCGATCATGAGTACTTGGAATCGGAGAGTCAAAGTGAGTACCCGAAGAACCACTCACGTCGGTTCCTAAGGTCAAGCCTGAAGATTTCGACAGTGGCTGATAGCGCACGCCGATCTGCACAGAGACGTCCTCGATTTCCGGAGCGACGTTCTTGGGCAGGTAGTTGAGCGTGACCGTATCGACCGACGGCTTCGTACTTCCCGCATGCAGGACAGCCTTCCACTGGGCATAGCGCGCCGCTGGCACGCCCATCTCGGCTCCGTTCTTCAGGTCGATTGGCTTCCAGAGGCTCCAGTTCCGGTCGGGATTGTCAACGTTGCCGCTGCGGGCCAGAAGTTCAACATTGCCCGCGCCGCGGAATTCTGCCCGGCCCCACCGAGAAAAAATCCTGGCGTCGAACACGTCGCTTTCGTAAGAGCCTTCACTCTCCAGATTGGGACCAAGCACAAAGACTTTTCCCAGATTGCTGCTGGCGGCGTAGAGTCCGCCGTTTGGCGCTCTGGCGAAGCTGGTGATCTGAGACACCGGCGCTTTCAGAAGATCGGAATACTCATCGTCCCCGTCGAGGGCGAAAACATGGCCGCGGTTTCCAGTCCCGGCCACGAGCTGGTTATGCGCGTCGAAGGCAAGTGTGTAGACGATGTCATCATGCGAATTCCAGACGCGTGAAGGCGAACCATCGGTTGCGATGCGGTAGACATCGGAACCTCCCGTGGCGCTTCCACCGGGGGCGGGGAAGGAACCAATCTGGATTGGGCCCGGCGTGGAGGATACCGGACCACCCGGAGCTGTAGCTTGCGAGGCTGCGGGTGCCGGCCCCATGGTGATCAGCATGGAAGTTGTTGTTCCAGCCGCTGAAGTCGTGCCGCTATTTCGCTTCTCGCCCACGCCGGCGGCGTAGATATTGCCCTCCCGGTCAAGCGCGAGAGCAGTAATCTCTTTTTTCGGAGCGCTGTAGAGGACGAAGCCTTCACCCGCAGGCGAAATGCGATAAACGAGGCCGCTGCCGTCGGTCCCGGCAATCAAGTTCCCCTGTGCGTCGAGCGCAAGCACACGGATGTGGGTCTCGTCGCTTTTGAAGAACAGTGAATGCTCGCCTTTGGATGTGACTTTGTAGATTTCTCCGTGGTCTCCGGTAGCAACATAAAGATTTCCTGCCTTATCGAAAATCAAGTCCCAGATGTATTTCGTACCTGGGGCGAAATAAACAGACGAACTCCAGGAAGGATCGAGCATGGGTTTGGCCCCATCTTTGGGAGCGGTGTCGGGATCAGCTTTGCGGGCCTCAGGCTTCTCTGCCGCCTTGTGCTCAATCTTGTAGACCTTGCCGTCGGGCGCTGTGGCTGCGTAGATCGCGCCTCCGGGACCAACTTTAAGCGCCTGCACCTGAAGCTCCTGCGGCTCGAAGATGATGCTGGAACTGCCAGCGGGCGTGATGCGGTAGACCCGTGCAGGAGATCCCGCGGCCGCGTAGATATTTCCAGCATCGTCGGCGGCTATGTCCCAGATGTAGGTCGAGGGCGTGGTGTACAGCAGCTTGAACGATGGCGCAAGCTCCAGACCACCCGTGCTGCGGATTGCCACGCCGTTGGGCGTGCCTTTGACTAAATCTTCGAACTTGGATTGCTCCCATGAGCGCGTGCCTTCCGCGACCGCTGGAAACGGGAGCATCACGATGAGGATGGGAAATAAATAGAGACGTGAGGTGTAAAGAAAGCTGCGTAATGTCATACCTTAACTCAGGTTAACACGCGGTGAAGCGGGGTTGCGTGAGCGAAGCGGTGGGCGTGATATCGTAGATTTTCATGTCTTCAGCGCGCCAGAAACTGCTCAGCACAATCGCCTACAAGTCATTCAAGCTGGGTGAGTTCAAACTTTCTTCCGGCGGGACTAGCGACTACTACATCGACTGCCGCACGACTACGCTCGATGCGAAGGGGTCGCGGCTGACGGGCGAAGTTTTTCTCGAAGAAATCCGGCAGCGTGGGTGGAAGGCACAGGCGATCGGCGGTCTGACGATGGGCGCCGACCCGATTGTGGTTGCGGTTTCGGTTGTAAGCGGCGAGTTGAACGGTTTCCTCGTGCGCAAGGCAGAAAAGCAGCATGGCACTGGACAGCGCATCGAAGGATTCCGCGAAAAGGGCGCTCAGGTAGTGATCGTGGACGATGTCTGCACGACGGGGGCATCCACGGTGCAGGCGATTGAGGTGGCCCGCGAATTTGGATTCGAGGTCATCGGCGTAATGTGCCTCGTCGAGCGTGAAGAGGCCAAGGGACGGGCAAGCGTCGAGCAGGCAGCGACGCCGGCGCCGTTTGTGGCGATCTTCACGGCAAACGACATCCGGAGGGCACACGTCGCGCAAATGGAAGATACTGCGCCGCAACTGAATTGAGTATTGGGCGATCGGGTCATTGAACGATTTTTCTTCGCGCGACCCGATCGTTCAATGGCCCAATCGCTCAATCACTAAATCTCTATGATTCAAACACTGGAATGGACCGACAAGGGCGTGCGCTTCATTGACCAGACGAAGCTGCCGACTGAAGAAGTGTATGTAACCTGCAAGACGCACGAGCAGGTCGCCGATGTGATCCGCAACATGGTGGTGCGCGGAGCGCCTGCAATTGGCGTGGCAGCAGGCATGGGGATTGCCCTTGGCGTAAACAATTCCAAGGCTGAATCGCCCGGCGATTTGAAACGCGACTTCGATCAGATTTGCGACCTCATCGGCAAGACGCGGCCGACGGCAGTGAATCTTTTCTGGGCGATCCGGCGCATGCAGGAAAAGTTCGAGCGCATTCGCATCCGCCCGATTTCGCAGATCAAACGGGATTTGATCGAAGAGGCGCAACGAATGCACGCGGAAGACATCGCCGCCAATCAGGCGATGGGACGCCACGGCGCTACTCTGATGCCGAGCGAAGGCGGCGTGCTCACGCACTGCAATGCCGGGGCGCTGGCGACTGCGGGATATGGTACCGCTCTGGGAGTAATCCGCGCGGCGGTCGAACAGGGCAAGAAGATTCACGTCTATGCTGACGAGACGCGGCCGTTTCTGCAAGGCTCGCGGCTCACTGCGTGGGAATTGATGAAAGACGGAATCCCAACGACCGTGATTTCCGACAACATGGCGGGCGCGATGATGAAGCAGGGGAAGATAGGCGCAATTGTCGTCGGCGCGGACCGCATCGCGGCCAACGGCGATGTGGCGAACAAAATCGGCACGTACACCGTCGCGATCCTGGCGAAAGAGCACGGCATTCCCTTCTATGTGGCCGCGCCGATTTCAACCGTAGACCTTGCGTGCCCTGACGGCAGCAAGATTCCGATTGAACAGCGCAACGGCAAAGAAGTGACACACATCGCGGGCAAGCAGATGGTGCCGGATGGCGTGAGCGTGGAGAATCCCGCATTCGATGTGACGCCTGCTAAGTATGTCGCGGCTATCATCACGGAGAAGGGCTTGGCGCGCGCGCCCTACGAAAACTCGCTGCGCCAGCTTGCGGGACAGGAAGCGGAAGTGCATCCGTGAATCGTAGGTTCAGGTCTTGGGTCTCAGGCTTCGTTCTGCATCATCCTGAGCCCGCTGCAATCGTACCTTCAACCTCTGCAAACATCGCGGCGACAATTTCCTGCATCGTAAAAGCGTGTAAAGCTGCCAAACTTCGGTGACAAAGCGCTACTTATTCTCTAGATTCGGGTTGGAGTTAGCGGCCACCTAGAGTGCTAGTCTTAGCCCACAAGGGCCACTTCAGCGGTATATCCAGTTCGTCAGGGGGAAGTCATGTCGTTGTGCAATCGTCTGTTATTGCCTCTCGTGTTGTCGTCGCTGGCGGTACTTGGAGCGTGCGGCGGAAGCGGCAACAATCCGGTGAATCCGGTCCCTCCGCCCAGCGGAGGTTTCACCAACAGCAATCTGAACGGCACCTACGTTTTTTCGGTGCTGGGAATTGACTCGCAGGGTGGTCCTTACGCGCTTGCAGGCACGTTCACGGCAGATGGTCAAGGCGGAGTCAGTGGCGGCGCAGTTGACCTGAACGATCCGGATATCTCCACGCCCATTGCGAACTCGCCGCTCTCGAGCAGTTCATACAAGGTTTCGGTAGACGGAAGAGGCCAGGTCAATCTGAGCATTTCTAATCTGGGAACCGTCACGCTCGACTTAGTACTCCAGGACAGCTCACACGGACTGGTGATGGAGTCCGATACGAACGCAACTGGCAGCGGCACAGTTGATCTTCAGACAGCAGGAGTTTCGCCGGCTGGGACGTACGCCTTCAACATGGCAGGATTTGACTTCAACAACCTTGTAACGGCAAATCCGTTTGCGACGGTGGGTAATTTCACCGTCGGGACGGGCGGCGCGATCACGGGCCTAGAAGACGTCAATGATAACCAGGACCCGTTTCCGAACCTGGCTCTCAGTGGCGCGGTTATTTTGGGACCGTCGTCTACCCCCGCAACAGTACTGAGTACGACCTTTAGAACGCTGACGTTCGACGCAATTCCAATCAGCGCGACGCACTTGAAATTCATCGAAATGGATGCCGGGTCCAATCTGATTGGCGATGCCTTTGCACAAACCAGCACAACGCTACCTGCGGGAAATCTCGCGTTCACCCTTGCAGGCACGTTTCCCACGGTCAATGATTTCTCGGCCGCAGGCGGATTTATGGTAACGGACGGAGCGGGCAACATTACGACGGCCTCCACGGTGGATGCCAATACCGACGGCACGGTTTCACCGGCGCCTGTTGCATTTAGCGGGGGCTATACCGCCGCTGGAACGGGCCGCTACACGCTCAGCCTCTCAACCTTCACCAACGGGACGGCATATGTGGCCTACCCGTTCAATGGTGGCGTGTTCCTGCTCGAGACTGACAACTCCGGATCTATGTCAGGCGCTGCTTATACCCAGACCGACAACACTCTGGCCGCCTCCGAGGGTTACGCTTTGAATTTCACCGGCGCGAATTTTGTCGACGGCGTCGACGTAGACGATATTGCTGAGTTTCAGACCGACAGCAGCGCCGCCACGATAACCGGAGCGGTAGACGAGAACTTCCAGCCCCAGGGCGGACCGACTCTGGGTCTCGCGTTAAGCGGCACATCCACCGCACCGGACTCCAACGGACGCGGGCAACTTGCTGCCAATGCGGGGAACAACTCGGTGTCCACGCTGAATGGAGGGTTCGGCCTCACCTACTATGCGGTGGATGGCACGACATTCCCCTTCATCGAAACCGATCCCAATGGACAGGTGACGACCGGTGTTTTCGTAAAGCAAGACGCGACGGCATCTTCAGCGCAGCTTGCACATCCCCATCTGTATGTGAAATCGATGATCCGCGCGAACAAGGTGTGGCGGAAAAAGAAATAGTCCGTGATTCAAAACTTATAGGGCGCGGCATGGGGCCGCGCCCTATTTTTCTTGCTCGGTGGATGGCTCTATCCCAGCACTTCCCTGACCTTGCGCGAAAGATTTTGCAGGCTGAAGGGCTTTTGCAGGAAGGCTGTGCCGCTTTCGATGGAACCATCGCTGACAATCGCATCTTCCGTGTAGCCGGAGAGATAGAGAACTTTTGTTTCCGGACGAGCGTGCAACAATTGTTTCACGAGATCGCGTCCACTCATGCCCGGCATTACGACGTCGGTGATGACGAGGTCGATCTTACCTTGATGATTCGCCGCCGCTGACAGGCCGCTTTCACCGCTCTCGGCCTCGAGCATTTGATAGCCTTTTGCCGCCAGAGTATCTCGCACCAATTGCCGGACTGATTCCTCGTCTTCCACCAGCAACACCGTTTCCGTGCCGCCAAGTGCGGTTGCTGGCGTTGGAGCGGTTTGTTTCTCCAGAGTGCCTTCCGCCTGCGGCAAGTAAATGTGGAATACTGTGCCGCGTCCCTGTTCGCTCTGGACCATCACATATCCTCCACTTTGCTTGACGATTCCGTAGACGGTGGAGAGCCCGAGGCCGGTGCCTTTGCCTTTTTCCTTGGTGGTGAAGAAAGGCTCGAAGATTCGCGACTGCGTTTCCTTGTCCATGCCCATGCCTGTGTCGCTGACAGACAAAGTGACATAGCTGCCCGGACGGATGAATTGCTGCTCGGGGCGGTCTCTCTCGTCTATGACGACGTTCCGGGTCTGGATAATAAGTTTCCCGCCGCCCGGCATGGCATCTTTCGCATTCACCACCAGGTTCATCAGAACTTGTTCGAGTTGTCCGGCATCGGCGCGGGTGTGAGCGGCCTTCGGAGAAAGGACCGTGACCAACTCCACATTCTCGCCGATCAACGGACGAACGAGGCGTTCCATGTCCTGCACGATCGCGTTTACATCCACAAGCTTGAGTTCGAGCAATTGCTTGCGGCTGAACGCAAGCAATTGGCGGGTTAAGGTGGTGGCGCGATCGGCGGCCTGCTGGATCGCGCGGCCTTTCTCGTGCAAAGGATGATCGAGCGGCAGCTTGGCGAGAATCACTTCCGCGTAGCCGCTGATCACCATCAGCAGATTGTTGAAGTCATGGGCGACTCCGCCCGCAAGACGGCCGACGGCTTCCATTTTCTGCGCCTGGCGGAACTGATCTTCGAGCGCGCGCCTTTCGGTCACGTCTTCCGCGATCGCTTCGAGCACATCGGCGGGTTCATCAGCGCTGCTGACGGCCCGTCCGCTGATGCGGACCGTGATCACGTTGCCATCCTTGCGCTTCCACTTCACTTCAATTCCGTCGAGACGGCCTGAACGGCTGAAATCCTCGATCACCCGGGCATGTTCCTGAGGCTGCGCAAAAACATCTTTCTCCGGATCGAGCAGCAAAACTTCTTCGACCGACTCATAACCCAGCATCGTGATCAGAGCGGGGTTCACATCGAGAAAGCGGCCCTCGAGGCTCGAACGATAGATGCCGTACACGGAACTCTGCACCAACGAACGGTAGCGGGCCTCGGAGCGCCGCAGAGCCTGCTCGTTGCGTTTGATTTCGACCGCGCTGGCCAGTTGGCGCGCAACGAAGGTCAGGATCTCTTTGTCGCGATCGCCATAGCGGATATTCCTGGAATAGGTCTGCACCACGAGGGCGCCGAAGGTGTGGCTGTTGACGCGAAGCGGAACTCCCATCCAGTCAAGCGAGCGTGAGCCGTTGCGGGCTACCTCGCCGCGGTCTTCCATGGCTTGCAGGACTTCCGGAGTTGCGAGCAATGGTTCGCCGGTGCGTATCAGATAGTCGGTAAGTCCGCGTGCCATCTTGCGGGGGGCCGGCGCCGTGTCCTGCTCGTCGACGAAATAAGGGAAACTGATCAACTCGCTGATAGGGTCGTAGAGCGCGATATAAAAGTTTCGCGCATACATCAATTCGTCGATGATGCTGTGGACGGCTGCGAAAAACTGTTGCAGGTCCTGCGCCGAACTGCTTTTCTCGGCGACGCGATAGAGCGCCGAACTGAGCGTCTCGACGCGCTTGCGGTCGGAGATGTCGCGGTATCCGGCGTAGAACCCGGCCATCTTTCCATCGCACAGCAGCGGCGCGCAGGAAACCGACACTTCGAGCAGAGTGCCGTCTTTCTTTCTGCGCTTGGTCTCGAGTGAGAGTCGTTCCCCTTTGGCCAGAGTCTCGGCTACCCACCGCGTTTCAGCGAGCCGGTCAGGTGGGACGACGAGATTCTCGAGCAACTTGCCGAATATCTCCGACTCGGTGTAGCCGAATATTTCCAGGAACATCTCGTTCGCCCACACGACATGGTGCGTCACGTCGGCAATGCACAACGCATCGGGAGACGCATGGAACATCTGTTCCAGATATGCCAGACGGAGGTATGCATTCTGCGGGTGATGGAACGCATGAAAGAGCGAGGCGATTGAGGAGGGGCCGGACTGCCTGCCGGCAACTTCGGGGCCCACAAAAGACGGGGGCGCCCCGCTGTCCAGGGCGTCCTTAAGGCGGCCGGCGCGCGCAAGGTCCGCCGGCTTGTCTTGGGTGACACGTTCCCCCATGCGCGAATTCCCCCCTCAAGAAAATCGCTATTCCCAAGAGTAAAGCGCGGAGTATTTGCTTGAAAGTTACGGGGGTAATCGTCAAACCACGCATGCCACTGAGGCGGAAAGGCTTCGTGGACGGGCGTACCAGGTTACGCCATGCTCGGGGCGCTGTAGATGTGAACCCCAAACATCGGGAAAAGTCTCGCTTCCCACCTTGAAGTGTTGATCTTCTGGTTCGCATGAATCCACCAAAAGCGGAAGCTGAGCCGGAGGGAATCACCTCAAAGCTATAAATCGATTTCTTCAGATAGCTTCAGACGCGCACATGCATCTGGCGTTCGAGGGGTCGCATCGAATCTTGTAAAGCAGTTAATTTGAAACGAAGAGGTCGGAGGTGACCTTTATATGAAAAGCAATAGTCTCGTGAAAATGGCTGGTTCGCTGCTGGCAGTAGGAATTTTGAGTATCTCGCTGGCGGCCGAGACCGGAGCGGCGTCGCGTTATGACGGGCAGATTCAGAACATCGTCACGCAGAAGCTGGCGTCGAAGAATCAGTTTAGTAAGGTGCAGGCGAGCACGGAGGATGGAATCGTCACGCTCACCGGCACAGTCGATCTCTACCAGCGCAAGCTGGATGCGGCCAAACTGGCGCGCAAAGCGGCGAACGTGCAGGGCGTGCGCAACTTCATTGCGGTTGCAGGCCCGAACGTTCCGGATGCGGAGCTGGAAGATAGGCTGGCCAGGAAACTGACCTACGTCCGCAGCGGCTACGACAATACGTTCAATTACTTCGCCATCGGCGTCAAAGATGGCGTTGTGACTGTCGAAGGCCAGGACCGCACCGGTGTTGGCCGAAGCGAGGGATTGGCGGAAATCGCCAACATGCCGGGGGTCAAGGACGTGATTGACAACGTCACGGTTGCGCCGGTCTCGACGTTTGATGACGGTATCCGGATCCGCGCGGCGCGCGCGATTTATCGCGATTCGGCGTTGAGCAAGTATGCGATCGATCCGGCAAAGCCGATCCGCATCATCGTCGACAATGGCCATGTAACCCTGTACGGCTCGGTGAACAGCGCGATGGACAAAAACATCGCGGGAATCCGGGCGGGTCAAGTGTTCGGCGCATTCAGTGTGCAGAACAACCTGACGGTCGAAGGCAAGTCGTAAGTCGATGTCGAGTGAAGAGGGCACGGTACAAACCGCGCCCTCTTTGTTTTGCCGAAGGATCCCATTTTCTTCCGGCAGTCGGTTTGTGATGTAATTTCGCGATGCGATTCCGGATCTGGCTGCCGATCGCGCAGACAGTCGCGATGCTATGGCTTACCTGGTCGGCACTGGAACATGGTCCGCGCAAATTCGTTCTGCGAGCGCCCGATGGATTGGAGTCCACGATCCCGGTGCATCACGCGGCCCCGCGGGCATTGGAATGGGCGCAAGCAATCAATCTGCCGGCCGTGCCCATCGTAACTCCACTTGAATTCGCTTTTCGGCGGGCACAGGGACTTCCAAACTACAGAATTCAATTCTATGGCTGCTGGCTCGTCGGACTGCTGTGCTACTACATGACAGGACGATTCGCGGACGAGATCCTCCGGTGGTGGAAAATGCGAATCCTCGAGCGCGCGCCACGGGACGGCGTGATGTTCGCACTGCTAGCGCTTCCAAGCACAATCCTGATGGCAGCCGCGTTCGGGCTTAACGGCCACGAATCGCGCGTGATCTCCGCTTGGGCGATCGTCTGGCTCGGGATCACCTCAGCCGATTTCATCTTTCGTGTCGCGCAGTTGATTCGGCACCGGCGACGCCCTGATTTTCCCCGAGGTTAATCTATTTTGGCGGCGTGTGCGCGAAGGGCAGCTTCAGGTAGTGCTCCTTCTCCACGTCGATGACCAAGGCAACCTGAGTTTTCTGGTCTCGCATGGGAAAGGGCTGGCCCGTGTATTTTCTTGATGTGGCGTCGAGAGCTTTCAGATCGGGATCCGGACGGCGCTCGATGACCAAGCCGCGCAACTGAAGTTCCTCGTATGGATTGTTGAAATCCACGATTGAAACCGCCACTCGCGGGTTCTGCTTCGTGTTCTTGCCCTTTACCGATTCGCTGTTCGTGGAAATCACGACGCGGTCACCCTCGCGGTTGATCCATACTGGCGCCACATGGGGCGAACCATCCGCCATCAGAGTCGCCAGATGCGCAAAGTTGGGGCGGTCGATCATCTGCTTCGCCTGTTCAGAGAGTTTCATGATTGCACTCCTCGCCGAAGGATTGAGGTTGTGGTTGGTGAACTTGTTGCGATTCGCTTAGCTTAAAGGCGATTGATAAGTGACGCGACGTATCCGGCGCCGAAGCCGTTATCAATATTTACCACGCTGACGTTCGAGGCGCATGAATTGAGCATGCCCAGCAGCGCGGCCATTCCCTTGAAAGATGCTCCATAGCCGATGCTGGTTGGCACGGCAATGACGGGGACGCCGACTAGACCTCCGACTACGCTTGGCAATGCACCCTCCATTCCGGCGCAGACGACGACTACTCGCGCTTTCGTCAGCGCTTCGCGATTCGCGAGCAGGCGGTGAATACCGGCCACGCCGACGTCGTAGAAGTGCTGAACTTCATTGCCCATCATTTCTGCCGTGACTACAGCTTCCTCCGCAACGGGGATGTCGCTGGTTCCTGCGGAGACCACAGCGATCACTCCCTTTCCGTATTTCGTCTGGTCGCGGTGAAGAACAACGGCGCGGCCTAGCTCTCGATATTCAGCAGAGCGAATCGTCTTCTTCACTGCGGCATATTGTTGCGGAGTACAGCGCGTCGCTAAGACGTTCCCGCCGTGCTTGGCGAGGCGGGCGAAAATGGCTGCGACCTGGGCTGCGGTCTTCCCTTCTCCGAGGATGACTTCCGGCATACCTACGCGGAGGGCGCGATGGTGATCCACTTTTGCAAAGTCGAGATCTTCAAATGGCATGTGGCGCAGGCGAGTAACGGCATCATCCGGCGTGATCTTGCCTTTGCGCACTTGCTCGAAGAGTTTGCGGATGGATTCGGGGTTCACTGGAGCACTCGCGGTTCAGCC
>DATAUY010000181.1:0-8019 GCA_036268025.1 Candidatus Sulfotelmatobacter sp.
GGCGGGGGTACGTTTGATATTTCGATCCTCGAAGTTGGCGAGGGCGTGATCGAAGTGAAGGCCACCAACGGTGATACGCACCTGGGCGGCGACAATCTCGACCAGCGCATCGTGGATTGGCTCATCGACGAATTTAAGAAAGATGAAGGCCTCGACCTGCGCGGCAAGGGCAACGAAATGGCCCTGCAGCGTCTGCGTGATGCGGCGGAGCGGGCGAAGATCGAACTCTCCACGACCATGGAGACCGAGATCAATCTTCCGTTCATCACGGCGGATGCTTCGGGTCCGAAGCACCTCGTCAAGAAGATGACGCGGGCCAAGCTCGAATCGATGGTGGAAGACATCATTCAGAAGTCGGTTGGTCCGTGCAAGCAGTGCATGAAAGATGCGGGCGTCGACGCCAGCAAGATCAACGAAGTCGTGCTGGTCGGCGGACAGACCCGTATGCCGCGGATTCAGGCGCTGGTGAAAGAATTGTTCGGACGCGAAGGCCACAAGGGCGTCAATCCGGACGAAGTGGTCGCGATTGGCGCAGGCATTCAGGGCGGGGTGCTGGGTGGCGAAGTGAAAGATCTGTTGCTGCTGGACGTGACGCCGCTGTCGCTCTCGATTGAGACGCTGGGCGGGGTCTCGACCCCGATGATTCCGCGCAACACGACGATTCCGACCAAGAAGACGGAAACGTTTTCGACTGCTGCGGACAGCCAGACGTCGGTTGAAGTGCACGTACTGCAGGGCGAACGTCCGATGGCGGCGCAGAACCGCACTCTGGGCAAATTCCACCTGACCGGGATTCCTCCGGCGCCGCGTGGAGTGCCGCAGATCGAGGTGACGTTCGACATCGATGCCAATGGCATCCTGAACGTGACCGCGAAAGACAACGCTACGCAAAAAGACCAGAAGATTACGATCACGTCGTCCTCTGGCTTGTCGAAGGAAGAAGTCGAGCGCATGGCGAAAGAAGCCGACGCTCACTCCGCCGAAGACAAGGCACAGCGCGAATCGATCGAGGCCAAGAACCAGCTCGACAGCATGGTCTACCAGATCGAAAAGATGCTGAAAGAGTCTGGAGACAAGATCTCCGGATCGGAACGCGGGGATGTCGAGAACGCACTGGCCGATGCCAAGAAGGCACTCGAGTCGAATGACAAGGGCCAGATGGACAAGGCCCGCGAAACGCTGACCCAGGCTTCGCACAAGCTGGCTGAGCAGATGTACAAAGCGGCGGCTCAGCCGCAGGGCGGAGCGCAGCCCGATCCGTCGGCGGGTGCAGGTCAGGACCCCGGTGCGAACGGCGCGGGACAGAAGAAAGACGAAGGCGTCATCGACGCCGAATACGTGGACGTAGAAGACAAGAAGTAAGAACGAAGCCACGGATCGGCACGGATGAACACGGATTTGTTTTGTCCGTGGAAATCAGTGTGAATCCGTGGCCAGTTTTTTGAGGGGGCAGATTTGGACTTCCAGGTAAACAACGAAACGTACTTCCTCGACCTCGCGGAGAACGAGAGGCAGTGGCTGGTCTTCGTGGACACTCCGAACGGGCCGCGGTCAATCCCTGTCTACGTCGACGCAGAAGAGTCGGACGATGACACGAAAGTAGTCGTCGAAGACAATCAAAGACGAAAAATTGTGAACTAAGCGAGCTTGCAATCAACGCATGGCGACGGCCACCAAGAAGGACTACTACGAAATACTCGGGGTGAAGAAGTCTGCCTCGGCGGACGACATCCGCAAAGCTTTCAAGAAGCTCGCGCGCAAGTACCATCCCGATGTCAATCCTGGCGATAAGACGGCCGAGGAAAAATTCAAGGCGCTATCCGAGGCGAATGAAGTTCTCAGCGATCCCAAGAAGCGCAAGATCTACGACCAGGTTGGTTTCTACTCCGACAACATTGATCCGGCGACGGCAGAAGCCTACGCGCGAGCCGGAGGCGGGGCAGGCGGTGAAGGATTCCCTGGCGGCTTCCAAAACGCGCCGCAGGGCGGGCAGGGCAAGGTTCCTTTCGATTTCGGCGGATTTGATTTCTCCGACTTCGTCAACAACGTTGGCCGCGGACAGAAAGCCCCCAACACCGGCGGAGGCAGCTTCCGCGACATCTTCGGCTCGATCTTCGGGGGAGGCCGCGGAGCGGCCGACGAGGGCCCCGAGCCGGGTACCGATCTTGAATATCAGGTCAATGTGCCTTTCTGGGAAGCAATCCGCGGTGGCGTGATGCGCCTCAACATTACTCGCCAGGATGTCTGTGCGACGTGCCATGGGCAAGGCTCGCTCGAAGCTCCCGGCAAGTGCCCCGAATGCGGCGGCAGCGGTCAGATCACCCAGACTGGCGGACGCATGAAGTTCAATGTGCAGTGTCCGCGGTGTCACGGCACCGGGAAGAATCTAACTACTTGCTCGACCTGCCACGGCGAAGGCACGGTCACTAAAACCGAACCACTCGAGGTCCGTATCAAGGCAGGCACGCGGGATGGGCAGCGCATTCGCCTGCCCGGCAAAGGCAATGCCGGATCGCACGGCGGCCAGGCCGGGGATCTCTACGCGATCATCCGCACAGGCGACCATCCGATCTTCCATCGGGACGGAGACGATATCTCTCTAACGGTTCCTGTCAGTGCGACCGAGGCTGCGCTGGGAGCAAAGATTGAAGTGCCAACCATCGACGGCCGAGCGTTGCTGAAGATTCCTCCGGGAACGCAGTCGGGTCAGAAGCTGCGTCTACGGGAAAAAGGCGTGCCGTCGGCGACGCGAGAAGGTGTCCGCGGTGATGAGATCGTCGAGATCAACGTCACCGTTCCCATGCCCCGGGACGAGCGCACGAAAGAACTGCTGCGCGAGCTGGCCAAGCTGAATCCGGAAGATCCGAGGGCGGAGCTGTGGGCGAAGGTTTAACCGCCAGCCATCAATACCTTGTCATCTTGAGCGCGGCGAAGCTGGGCGAGAGACCCTACGGCTGCCTTTAGCAATGACGCGGTTGGCAGGTCTACCATAGCCGCAGGCAGTGCAACGATCTCATTTACTGTAACGTCACTTTCCACAGTCGTACGGTCGCTCGCGCCGGCTTCGCCGCCGCTCACGATGACATCGGTGTGGATATCTTGTTCGAAATCGAAGCTCTTTTCGAGATCGGCTGGAGAGAGATCTTTCCCTCTTACGCGTTACCTCCGTACCAGCCGGGCACTGGTAAAAATCTGCTTGAGTCTCAAAAAACTATTGCATCTGTGGGAAATTCCCGTAATCTCACTATTGCGAACTAACTTCGCCGAAATGCCCGGAAAATCGCTGGTTTCCGGGAGCCGCGACACGAATTTTTCAAGGGAGACGCGGTGGCAAGAGTGAGTCGCTTAAGGAGGCAGCCATAGAAATTGGCAACAGCTAGCCGGCAACAACCTATCCAGCCCCAGTCCCCCGCCGTACCCAACCGGAAAAAGTTCGTCCGCCTCACTCTCTGGCCCCTGGTCGCCGCTACTTTCTTCATGGTGTCGGGCGGAACCTACGGAACCGAAGAGATCGTGCATGGCGCCGGCTATGGGCGCGCCATCCTGATTCTGCTGCTCACGCCGCTGCTCTGGAGCCTGCCTACGGCCTTCATGATCGGCGAGCTTTCGAGCGCGCTGCCCTACGAAGGCGGATACTACGCCTGGGTGCGCCGCGCAATGGGCAACTTCTGGGGATTTCAGGAAGCCTGGCTCTCACTGATTGCTTCAATTTTCGACATGGCGATCTACCCGACTCTGTTCGTCGCGTATCTCACGCGCATGTTCCCGTGGTTCCAGCTGAACAATCGCGGATGGTGGGTTGCCCTAGTGGTGGTCATCGCATGTGCGCTGCTGAATATCGCTGGAGTGAAGGTCGTCTCCCTGACCTCTCTGTGGCTCTTCGCTGCCTTGTCGGCGCCATTTGTTGCCGTCGTGTTGCTCGCTCCTTTGAAAATCGGTGCGCTGGTCACCGCAGTCACGACGCCCACTACGTCGAAAGTGGACATCCTCGGCGGATTGCTCATCTGCATGTGGAACTACATGGGCTGGGACAATGCCTCAACCATCGCGACTGAAGTCGAACGTCCGCAACGGACTTATCCACGGGCGATGCTGGTGGCGGTCTGCATTGTCGCGGCCACCTATATTCTACCGTTTGCCGCGATGTGGATGACTGGTCTGAAGCCAACTGCATGGGAAACTGGCTCGTGGGCTGACATCGCTGGACTGCTCGGCGGCCCGCTTCTTCGAATCGGAGTTGTGCTAGGTGGCATGATGAGCGCCTTCGGCATGTTCAACGCGCTGGTGATGAGCTACTCTCGCCTGCCGCTGGCCATGGCACAAGACGGGATGCTTCCGGCAGTCTTCGGTAAGCTTCAGAAGAAATCGCGCGCCCCTTGGGTGGCGATCATCGCTCTCGCGATCGGATGGGCGATGTGCCTCGGCCTCGGCTTCGCACGGCTGGTCACAATCGACATCCTTCTCTACGGCGCAAGCCTTTTCCTCGAGTTCGCGGCGTTGGCTGTACTTCGTTTCCGCGAACCCGACCTTCCGCGTCCGTTCCGGGTGCCCGGCGGCTTGTTTGGAGCAATTGCGATCGGCATTCCGCCCATGCTGCTGCTCGGCTTTTCCGTCGTCCGCAGTGAGCATGAATCGATCCTGGGAATGAGCTCCTTCGCCTTCGGCATGGTCCTGATTGCGGCAGGCGTCGTGGCTTACGCCGTGAATCACTTGCTCAAGCCAGCAGGATGGGCAGTTCCGTCAGCCGAAAAGCCGCAACCCGCAGCCTAAGGCCGACCTCAGAGCTGTGTTCTCGAACTCAGGCGAAAAATAAATTGGCCACGATTTAACGAGCCGCGGATCAATCCGCTGAGGCCCGTCTATCGTGGCCAAATCGTACTACCGGATCTGAAGTCTGAGGCTGACGCCTTGCCTTACGCGGCCTTCGCTGCGTCCCTCAAGGATTTCACTCTGTCATGCGTCTGCTGGATACTCGCCGACTGACGCCGAACGATTGCCAGGATATCCGATGGCAGGGATTCCGAGAGCGCCTTTTGATAGGCTTCCTTGGCCCGGTCTTCGCCGGCCTCGACCGATTCGAGAATTGTCTTGTCGCCACCGCCAAGGGCTACTTTGGTGTCAATCCACGCACGATGCATTGCGCCGGAAACCGTTCCCGAGGGCTTCTTGTCAGGCTTGCCCAAGCGGGATAATTCCGCGCGCAATTCTTCGGCAAATTTTGCACGCACCAACGTCTGCTCGTTAAAGTAAGTCTTCAAGTCAGAGCGCTTCACGTGCTCTGCGGCATCCTGATAGCCCTTTTGCCCGTCTTTACTTGTTTCGATGAGGTCTTCCAGCACACTAAGGGTTTTGTCGTTGTCCATGATTTACCTCCGCGTATTGGATGCGATCATACGTTGTGAGTTTGGCGGGGAATTACCGTAGGAACTAGGAAGACTTGCGACGCGTAATCTAGAATCAGCGCAGATGACTAAACGCAAATCCAAAGGCGCCTACATGATCTCGTCGGTTGCCGAAATGTACGGCATCCATCCTCAGACCCTGCGGCTCTACGAGCGTGAAGGACTGCTCAAGCCCTCTCGTACTGAAGGCAATACCCGCCTCTATACCGACGAAGATCTGCAACGGCTGGAATTCATCCTGTCGCTGGCGCGCGACCTGGGCGTGAACATCGCCGGCATGGCGATCATCCTGCAAATGCGCGAGCGGATGGAAGAGATGCAGCACCAGATTCAAGATTTCGTGCAATACATCCAGCAGGAAGTGTTCACACGCGCCAATGCAGCGGCGGACCCGTCGAAGGGCGCGATCGTGCCGGTGAGAAGGCCAGTGGTCGCGCCGGTCCCCAAGAAGCGCTAGCGCCCCTAGCGCGTTGTCATCCGGAGCACGGCGAAAGCCGTCTGAGGGACCGCACCGCGTCGTAAAGCGCCGGGGACGTGGAAGGCTGATTTCACTGCATGTACATCTGTATTCCCATCGACGTCATCATCACGACTCCTAACAGCCGTACGGTCCCTCGCGCCAGCTTCGCTGCCGTTCAGGATGACAGCACTTAGAATGAATTGCGAGTATTCATGCTTCCCTTCAAGCTCGTCTACAGTGACGCCTACTTCCTCCCGATCGGCCGCCACGTCTTTCCGGCGGAGAAATATCGCCGCATTCGGGACCGCCTCCTCGCGACAGAGGTAGCTGACCCTTCTGATTTCCTCGAACCGCAGCCAGCAACCGATGAAGACATTCTGCTCGTGCACACGGCTGACTATGTCCGCAAGCTCAAGTCGGGCACGCTTAGTCAGCGAGAAGAAATGGAATTGGAGATCCCTTACTCCAGCGCGCTTGTCGATGCTTTCTGGCTTGCCGCCGGCGGATCGATCCTCGCGGCACGGCAGGCCCTGACCGATAAGATCTCTATCAGCATTGGTGGGGGCTTTCACCACGCATTCGCCGACCACGGCGAAGGATTTTGCATGATTCACGATGTGGCCGTCGCGATCCGGCGCATGCAGCACGATGGCAAAATCCGGACGGCAATGACCATCGACTGCGACGTTCACCACGGCAACGGAACGGCCGCGATCTTCGCCGGAGCGCACGCCGCGAACGAGCCACTGCCTTCGGTTTCGTCGTCAATTCTGGGCAAATCGGTGCTTGGCAAAATGCGCGGCACACATGGTGGAGACGTGTTTACGATCTCGCTGCACCAGCAGAACAATTACCCGGCCTACAAGCCGCCGTCTTCGATCGACGTCGATCTGCCTGACGGTGTCGGAGATGACAATTACCTCGCGTGGCTCGGCGACGCCGTCTCCTCGGGCCTCCGTCAATTTGAGCCCGATCTGATCTGCTACATCGCAGGTGCCGATCCATACCGCGAAGATCAACTGGGAGGCCTCGACCTGACGATGGAAGGATTGAAGAGGCGAGATGAGCTGGTATTCCGTGTGGCACGTGCACAGGACATCCCGATCATGGTGACCTACGCCGGAGGCTACGCGATGAACGTCGAAGATACGGTCACTATTCACAGCAATACGATCATCGCTGCGAAAGAAGTGTTTGTGTAAGCAGCGTTCGGGGAGTCTGAATACCGGTTTCGGGAACTGAGAACCGCGGGCGGAGGAGGGCGTCTGCGGCTCCGTGGCTGTTAAGATAGAGCTCACAATCTATGTTCGAGAATCTACAGGAAAAGCTCCAGCGCGCCTTCAAGACGCTTCGCGGCCAGGCCACGCTGACGGAAGAAAACATTGATGAGGCGTTGCGCGAAATCCGCCTGGCGCTGCTTGAGGCTGATGTCAACTTCAAGGTCGTCAAGCAACTGATCGACCAGATTCGGGCCAAGGCCGTGGGCCAGGAAGTGATGACTGCGCTCTCGCCCGGAGAGCAAGTCATCAAGATTCTGCGCGACGAGCTCGTCGAAGTTCTCGGCAAAGATACGGCGCGCGTGAAGTTTGCCTCGCAGCCACCCACAGTCATTCTCATGGCGGGGCTGCAAGGTTCCGGCAAAACGACGACCTCGGGCAAACTCGCCCATTGGCTCAAGGCTGGCGGACATCGTCCCCTACTTGTTTCGGTCGACGTCTACCGCCCCGCGGCGCGCGAGCAGTTGAAGATCGTCGCACAGGGCGTAAAGGCGAACATCTACGAGGGTCGGGTTTCGCCCGAGTCCCTGATGCGGAGCGAAACCGACGAAACCGTGGGATCCTACAAGCAATCGCCGGACGTAGAGCGTCTCGCCAAAGAAGCTCGCCGCGAGGCGATTGTCTCGGGATGCGATGTGCTCATCGTCGACACCGCCGGACGCCTGCACATTGATGACGAGCTGATGGATGAGATGCAGTCGCTCAAAAAGCTGCTGAATCCGTCGGAGATTCTCTTCGTCGCTGACGCGATGACCGGACAGGACGCTGTCCGCTCGGCGGAAGAGTTCCACAAGAAACTTTCGCTCACCGGTGTCGTGCTCACCAAGATGGACGGCGACGCGCGCGGCGGTGCGGCGCTTTCGATCCGACAGGTCACGGG
>DATAUY010000182.1:0-11604 GCA_036268025.1 Candidatus Sulfotelmatobacter sp.
TTGCAGTGCAACGGATTCAGCCTGGCCTACGGTGCGGTACTCGGGACGAAATCCGTCAGCGGACGAACCATTCGCGAAGAAGCCTCCCTGCAAGTGCGTGTGGCCGAAAAACGTCAGGGGCATGGTCAGCGTAATCAGGGGAGCGAGCGCGTCGCCGAGCGAGACGACGTATTCGTCTTCGTCGTTGGGCGAGCCGTGAACCAGTTGTACATCGGGAAAATCTGGGACGGAAACCGGGCCTTGCGGCAGAACGCGCAACCATTCCAGGTTGCCAGGCGTAAGTTCGTTGCGCGTCCAGAGAGCGGCCGCTGCGGCCATGGGATTGAAGTCGTCGAGTTCCATGACTCCGGTGGCGGCCTTGTCGTGGTTCCCGCGCACGAAAACTTTCCCCAACTCACGGGAGCGGTCTGTCACCTCGTTCGGGCTGGCGCCATAGCCGACGATATCGCCGAGATTCACGACCATGTCGAACGATGGAGCATTTGCGAGACAGGCATCGAGAGCTTCGAGATTGGCGTGAATATCGCTGAGAAGAAGTATGCGCACTAGGCCACCGACAAAGTGCCGATTATAGACGAATGTCGGCGCTAAGATGGTTTTGCCGGATGCCGGCAAGCGGAGGCAGATGCCGTGTCAGAACAGCGAAGACTCGGATGGCGATTCAAGGGAAAGACGCCATTGTGGTTCATCATTACGGCAGGACTTTTGCTGATGAATGCCCTGCTGCATTTTCTATTGCTGTTTACCGTTTCGTCATGGGCGCAGCCGGTCAAAGACGCGGAGCATACGTACCGGTTGCCGTTTCGCAATGGCCTGATTTATTTCGTGCAGCCGTGGATGGGAGAGTATCTCAACGCCTGGTGGATCGGCGTGGGATTGCTGGTGGCGCTCACGGTGTTGATATTTCTCAATCGCGACCAGTTGAAAAGAGGCTGAGATCCTCTTGGCGTTTGTGAAACTATGGCGGCGAGTTGATCACCGGGCAGCGCGCGAAATGGCCCTTCGCGATTTCGACAAGCGGCGGCAAAGATCGTGCGCAATCTGGGATGCGAAAGTCACAGCGCGGTTCGAAGGCGCATCCGGGAGGCATGGCGTGCAGAGGCGGAACGGTGCCTTCGATCGTTGCCAGCGGCTGGGCGCGATCGGTCCGGAGATCGGGAACGGCGTGCAGCAAACCGCGCGTGTAGGGATGGGCCGCGGCCTGGAAGATATCGCGCCTGGCACCGAGTTCCACGAGGGAGCCCGCATACATCACCGCAACGCGATCTGATACCTGCGAGACGACCGCGAGATCGTGCGAGATGAAGAGCATAGTCAACCCGAACTTCGATCGCAGATTTGCGAGCAATTCCAGAATCTGTTTCTGGATAGTCACATCGAGAGCAGTTGTCGGCTCGTCGGCGATGAGTAGCTGCGGGCGGTTAACGACGGCCATGGCGATCATCACGCGCTGGCGCATGCCACCAGAGAGTTGATGAGGATAATCGCGCGCACGGTTGGAGGGATCGGGGATAGCAACGTCGTTCAAAGCGTCGACGGCGCGCTGCCGGGCTTCTTTTTTCGAGACCTCGTGGTGAGCGGCGACCGCTTCAGCAACCTGGTCTCCGACGCGCATGACGGGATTGAGCGCGGTCATGGGCTCCTGAAAGATCATCGCGATGCGCGAGCCGCGCAGTCGGCGCATAGCGTCATCTTCGACCGTGGCTAGGTCGCTGGTACTCGTGCCGCTTTCTGAAAACAGGATTTCGCCGGAGACGCGGGCTTGGGGCGCGAGCAGGCGCATGATGGCGAGAGAGGTGATGGATTTCCCAGAACCGGATTCTCCCACCAGGCCGAGGGATTCACCCTGCGCAATCGAAAGATTCAGGTCGCGAACGGCGGGAAGAGTGAACGAGTTCCCGGCCACGCGTCCTGATACGGGGAATGCGATGTTCAAATGCCGGATCTCGAGCAGGGGAAGCACGCTGTCATGGTAGCAGCACGCAATCGCCCTGAAAGGCGACGGACAGCCGGGGGCTGTCCACATTTTTCTTCCTACTGCCCCAGGATCAATGGCAGGCCGTTTTTGTTGTTGCCGATCACGACCACCTTCGAGTTCGGGCTCTTTGCCAGATTTTCGGTAGCTTCGATCCCCTTCCATTCGAGTAACGAAGGCGTGATGCCCTGCGCGACGATCTGCTGGAAGTCGCGGACACCGGCAGCTTCGATGCGCTTGCGCTGGGCTTCCTGCGTTTCTTTTTGCAGGCGGAAATTCATAGCCAGCGATTCCTGCTCGGCTTGCTGCTTGGCTTCGATTGCAGTTTTCAGCGTGGCAGGGAGTTGGATGTCGCGCAGAAGAACGCTCTCGACGGTGAGTCCACGCTCTTTGAGTTGGGTACTTACCTCGTCGTAAATCTGCTTCGCCACCATTTCGCGCTCGCCGGTGTAAAGGGCGTTGGCGGTGTGCGAGGCCGTCGATTCGCGGATGGCGGATCGCAGAGTGGGCTCCACGACAACATTTTCGTAGTCAGAGCCGATCTTCTGGAAGACATCCGCGGCGCGCTCCGGGTTGAGGTGATAGATGAGCGACGTGTCGAGAGCCATCATCAGTCCTTCGCTCGAAGGAACGCTGGCCGATTCCTTCAGAGTGAGGGTCTGGATCGACATCTCGTTGTTTGTCTTGAGCGGGTTGATGAGATGAATTCCCTCACCAAGCGTCTCTCCCGTCACCTTTCCAAAAAGCGTGAGCACGCCGACATGGCCTGTATTGACGCGGGTTACGGAACTGAAGAGCAGGATGACGAGCAAGAATGCCGCAATACCCAGACCGATCAGTCGAAGCAGGCTGCCGCCACGGCCGCCGGTGTCAATTACTCTGCCGCGCGATGGATCGAAGATCGTCATTGGAATGTCCCCTGAGAAATTTTAGGGTTGGCAGAGGTTGGCGGTAAGTAGCTTGGAAGGAGCGCAGCTAAGCCGGTCTTGGGTCTTGGGAGCTGGGCCTAAAGATCATCCGCAGCCGAAACCTAAGACCTAACACCCAAACCCTGTCTGCCACCTCCTGAATCTTGCCGCATTGCCAGTGCATCTCTTACCATTGAGACTATGAGCAAGATTCATATTCCAACGCCTTTGCGGCAGTATGTGGGCAAGCAGACTTCGGTGGACGTCGCGGGCGCGACCGTCGGCGAGGCCATGAATGCCCTGGTTGCGCAACATCCTGACCTGCGCAAGCACCTTTATACTGAAGATGGCAAGCTGAGAGCTTTCGTCAACCTTTATGTCAACGATGAGGACATCCGCTACCTGCAAAAGGAAGCGACCGCATTGAAAGACGGTGATAACATTTCGATTGTGCCTTCGATCGCCGGAGGCGCTGCGTAATGCGAATGACGGGAAATCCGAATTCGATGCCTGCCTGCACAAAACGCTGTTGTTGTCCTTCCTTCTGTTCGCTCTAATCGGTGTTCCCTTCGCGGTTTGTATTTCCGAAAAGCAAAGTCCTTAACCACGAAGAACACCAAGGCATACGAAGGAAGGCCCTGAGGACTCTATGGCAACCACGGTTACTGAAATTCCTGTGACGCTCGATAAAGACGAAATCCTGCGCTACTCGCGGCATTTGATCATGCCCGAAGTCGGCATGGAGGGACAGCAGAAGATCAAGGCGGCCAAGGTCTTGTGCATCGGCACCGGCGGATTGGGCTCGCCGCTGGCTCTTTATCTTGCAGCGGCCGGCGTCGGAACGCTTGGCCTTGTTGACTTCGACGTAGTCGACTATACGAACCTCCAGCGGCAGATCATCCATTCGACGGCGGACGTGGGCCGCAAGAAACTGGATTCAGCGGCGGACAAGTTGAAGGCGATCAATCCGTATATCAACCTGCGTACATTCGACACCATGCTGAACAGCTCGAATGCGCTGGAGTTGTTCCGCCAGTTCGACATCATTGCCGATGGCACCGACAACTTCCCGACCCGTTACCTCGTGAACGACGCATGCGTGCTGACGGGCAAGCCGAATGTGTACGGATCGATTTTCCGTTTTGAAGGACAGGCCAGCGTGTTTGCGACTGAGGAAGGCCCGTGCTATCGCTGCCTGTATCCTGAGCCGCCACCGCCGGGACTGGTTCCGTCGTGCGCGGAAGGCGGAGTGCTCGGAATTTTGCCCGGCTTGATCGGTGTCATGCAGGCTACCGAGGTCATCAAACTGATTCTCGGTGTGGGCGATCCGCTGATTGGACGTCTGCTGCTCGTGGATGCGCTGGGTATGAAGTTCCGCGAGTTGAAGCTGCGGAAGAATCCCGATTGCCCGGTGTGCGGCACGCATCCGACGGTGACGAAGCTGATAGACTACAACGAATTCTGCGGCATTCGAGGAGAGGAAAAAGCTGTGAGCAACGGAGTTCCCGAGATTCAAGTCGAAGAATTAAAGCGGCGATTGGATGCGAAGGAGGATTTGTTTGTCCTCGACGTGCGTGAGCCGCATGAGTACCAGATCTGCAATCTGGGCGGATATCTGATCCCACTGAACGATTTGCCGAAGCGCGTGAACGAACTCGACTCAAGCCGCGACATCGTTGTCCATTGCAAGATGGGCGGCCGCAGCGCGAAAGCGGTTGCATTCCTGCAGCAGGCGGGATTCAAGAAAGTGCACAATCTCGCGGGCGGGATCACGGCCTGGGCTGATCGTGTGGATCCGAAGGTGCCTAAGTACTAGTGGCCAGTGGTCAGTGACCGGTTACCAGTTTTGATTCGGTAGCGCTGAGCGGATCCTTTTGGTCTTCTCGGGCTCATCAACATGGAAAGAACGTCGAAGTAAAAGCAGGAACCACACTGACCACTTACGTCGATCAGGACCACCCTGCTCGATCCTGCAAATAAGAACACACGAAAAATCCCCATTTCTCGCGCAGAAAACGCGCGAGAAATGGGGCACCCTTCTTTGAAGCTACTCAAATAGACTTTACTTGCTTGATCCTGCCTGCATGCCGTCGCTCGACTCGCCGAGTTCGAGGGCGAACTTCTTGCCTTCGAAGCGTGCGCCGGCGAGTGTGCTGGCTCCGCTATCACTTTTCTGTACGACTGCGGCGTTGTTCTGTGCGGGAACGCTGAGATCAACCAACTTTCCTTGCACCTTGGCCACAACGGTTTTGCCTTTCATGATGCTGACCTCAACGGCGGGACCATTGCCCTCCCACTCGAGGCGGTAATCGCCAGCCTTCAATTGCGTGCCGTTGACGGTCGCGGGATTAATCAGCGTCAGCGAAGCTTTGTTTGCAGCGAAGGCGCTGGAAGCCACCAGTAGGGCTAAACCCAAAACCAGACTCTTGGAAATTGTCGCGAACTTCATTGCTGCTCCTTTTTCTTTCCCGAAAATACGTCGAGAAACGGTTGGGGCGGCCCGGCTCGCGACCAGCGTGAGAAAACACTTGTGTTTCCCCACGAATCGCCTAAAATGCTGCCGCCGGGGTAGAAGACACAAGCGACGAGCTTGAGTTTTCGCGATGGGGGCTCTCTCACCTGGGCCGCCAAACCGAGCGTGAGAGAATCCCCAGAACCCCGCAGAAATTTCTAATGTCGACGGCCAGAGTCACCTCTGCGCTGGCCGCAAATCCATTTCAGAAGTTACGCGCATCGCGCGCTTGAAGTTCCCTTTCAGCAGGAAATCTTCACACGGTATTGGACGAAGAGTGTTTTCTTCGGATAGCAGAAAATTGGTTTAGCGTGCGCCGAACAAGCACGGTTTGTTTTTGTTAGAAGTCATGGGTCCCAGGTCTTGCTCTCTAATTTGGGCCGTCGGGTAGGAAACTCGGCTAGGCTTAGTTCTGGAGTAACTCGCAAGATCAGAGATCCGAAACCTGAGACCTGAGACCCGCTTCTTTTCAATCTGCGTCGCCGTGTTGGCGTTCAACAGACCAGATGCTCGCCTGATCTTTTTCGAAGGGATAGACGTGGACCATCCAATTAAACACAACGGGATGAAATGTCCCGCCCGCCGCAATGCACGCATCGTCCGTGACGATTGATCCCTTGAGCCCGAATTTTGCGTTCGGCCCGAAGTATTCGTCTTTGTGTCCGGCCGGCGCTGTGCAGAAATTCGTATGCTCGTGCCATTGCGCGATGCTCAACGGAATGCGCTCGTCGAGCTGGTCTTCAGTCAAGCGCTTGGGCGCGGTATACATAACGCCGATCAGCTTGTAGTCGTCTCCATGCTTTTCGTAGAGCAGCGATGTCGGATGATCCGGATTGAATTTGAAGGCGTTCTCGAAGCCGTAAGAGTAGTTCGTGAAGTGATAGATTGTCTGCGGAATGTTGGGCAGGAAAATCTTGAAACCATCGTTTAGTGCGGCATGATAGTCGAGATATTTGTTCGCAACCGCGCGGGCGGCTTCGACGACTAGCTGCGCGCGTTCGGCGTCACCCGGCTTCGCCTTACGCAGCTCGGTCATCTTCATGTGCGGGCCCATATCCATCTGGCCTTCCATGGAGTGCATGGCGGTTGCAGCGGCGCCCGGATCCGCGTCTTTGCCGGAAGGCATGTCATGGTGCATACCAGGCATGTCCATGTTCTGCATGGATTGCCCGCTGGATGTTGAATTCGATGCTGGCGCTTGCTGCGACTGTCCCCACGCAACACTGCAAAGAAGAACGGCGGTAAAAGCGACTGGAAAGAAGCGCATAAAAATCTCCCGATAACTAATTGTACTAACCCTGACGTGCGGGAGATGTTTCTGAGCCCGGCAAGTTACGCGCGCGTTACGGAGGTAATCCGGGAGATGGTCTTGAAGCTTTGAATTTCGAAACTTTCGAAACTTCAGCTCTTGCGTTTGTAATGAATTGGCCAATTCACCTGCCAGGTTTTTCCGCCGTCAGTGGAGGCTTCCCAGCTCCAATCGAATTCATGGGCGCCGATATTTTTCCAGACCATGCGCTGCATCATGGGCACGCCATCGGGACGGGTGAATTCGCGCTGCAGGATCATCTGGCCATCCTTGAAATCTCCGGTGAAATCCAGATAGCTGCCCTGATTGTCGACCCAAGTCTGTTTCCAGTGTCCCGATTTCGGTTCGAAGACTGAGACGCTGATACCGCGCATGTGCGGTGCGTCGAGGCTGCTGAAGTTCTCCTGCACGATGCAGTCATCGAGAATACGCTTGATGCTGTTGGTGCCGTGTCCGGTTTCGCCGGCATTCTGGCCGGGCCAGGTCAGGTCCCAGTCGCCGACCCAGAAGTCGAATTGCTTCTGCTGCGGAGCGGCGCAGGGATTCGCGGGAGCAGCCGTCTGAGCGCGAAGCATTGCAGCGAAAATTAGAAATGGAGCGAGACGCAGGAAGAACGTTGTTGTAGCCATCGTCTTTGAGACGTGGCTGGACGAGAAACGTGAGTCCGTTGGCGGCTTGTCCCGGTTTCTGGTACATCTAGCTGCTTGACTCCGCAATCCATCACATTCCTTTTCCTGGCCGGCGTGCTGGGCGGCGCGTTGAATGCTGTGGCTGGGGGCGGAAGCTTTATCGCGTTTCCGGCACTGCTGTGGACTGGCGTACCTCCGATCCCGGCGAACGCCACCAACACGATCGCGCTGTGGAGTGCGGCAGCCGCGAGTGGCGGCGCGTATCGCAAGCGGCTGGACGTCCCGCGGCGGGTGATGATTCCGCTGCTGGTTGCGAGTCTCATCGGCGGATTGGCGGGAGCATTTCTTTTGCTGAAGACGCCGGCGCACACCTTCATGCGCGTTTTGCCGTGGCTCACGCTGGGAGCGACGTTGCTCTTCGCGTTTGGAAAGAAATTAGCGGGCGAACGGGCATCCGTAATCGAGCATCAGACGACCGGCGCTGCACTCATCGGCGCGACGTTATTTCAATTGGCGGTCGCGGTCTATGGAGGCTATTTCGGGGGCGGCATGGGCATCGTCATGTTGGCAATGCTTGCAGCGCTGGGGATGACCGACATCCATGCGATGAACGCGCTGAAGAGCGTGATGGGCTTTGTGATCAACGGAGTCGCGGTCGTCGTCTTCATCGTAGAACGCGCGGTCTACTGGAAGCACGGGAGCATCATGATTCTGGGTGGCATCGTCGGCGGATTTGTCGGAGCGCACTACGCCATGAAGATGCCGCAAGCGTGGGTGCGGACGTTCGTCGTGCTGGTCGGGGCAGGAATGACGGTGTACTTCTTCTGGAAGGCGTACTGACCGAAATTCCGGCCACGGATTAACACCGATCATCACGGATCAGAAATCAGTTGGTCTATCCGTGAGAATCCGCGCAAATCCGTGGCCAAGGTCTTACTGGATTGGCTCAGAGACGTGCTCGTGGACCGCTAACCACTTGCCCTCGATGTTTTCCCAAATGACCGTCCAGCGGAAGTTGCCCATCTCGACCTTGCCAGCCTTTGTCGTCATTTCGAAAGCGACTGTAGCCGTACCCCAGACCAAGTCGCCATGGGTGTGTATGGCGGCGTCATCGTTGACCGTGAACTTCGCGCTCTTATAGTTGACGAGCACCTCTTTGACGCCCTTCTGGTATTCGTCCCAGCTATTGTATTTGAGCGGTGCGATATCGTAGAAGACATGCGGACCCGACGCGTAGAATTTCGCGGCGTTGGCCGGATCGGCTGTAGCCCACGCGTCCCAAATCTTCTGCATGTAAGCTTTGTCGGGAACGGCCCCGGTGGCTTTTTTCATCACGGACTTCTTGGCTTGAGCGGATCTGGTCTGCGCGGAACTCGATAGAGCAAGGGCGAGCAGGCAGCACGAAACGGTCAGGAGACGCTTCAGCATTGGTTAGTTTCCTCCGGAAAATCCGGCGGAATTTTCGCACAGGCGCCGAGGAACGACAAGCTACGGATCTGCACCGATTGCACGGATCCAGGTGGTATATCTTAATGACTGCCTAATCCATGACAATCCGTGGTAATCCGTGGCTAAGGTTTTTTGCTTTCGTTTGACCGATTTCCACAGCGCACGATAAACTGGTTGGGTTTGCCTGTACTCGCCGACCCGTTCTGGGGACGCATGCCCTGGCTGCTGAAGCGCCGCGGCAGAAAACACAGCAAGCACAGAAAATCAGCAGGCCCCTTGCAAGCGTTCGTGTGCGCTCGGGTTCCGATGAGAACTCTTGTTTTGTGAGTTTCGTCCGGCTGATTTCAACGACATCAGGATGGAGGAAGGCCTATGTACGCGGTGATCCGCGCTGGTGGAAAGCAGTACCGGGTAGCGCCCGGCGATGTGATTCGAGTGGAAAAGGTCGGCACAGGCACCGACGGACGAGTCGAGTTTCCGGTAGTCGCGGTTTCTGGCGAAGAAGGCCAGGTAGGCCAGCAGTCCGATGCGCGCGTTGTTGGTACGGTGGTGGAAGAAGGCCGTGGCGCGAAGATTCTGGTTTTTCATTACAAGCGGAAGAAGCAGTACAAGAAGCTCCGCGGGCACAGGCAGGCCTTTACGGCTGTGCGGATCGCCGAGATTGCGTTCGGCGGGCAGAGTTTCAAGGCTCCTGACTTGCCAAAGAAGGAAGCGAAGCCGAAGAAAGTAAAGGCTGAGCCGGAAGAGCACGAAGCTGCGCCAAAGGCCAAGAAGAGCGCAGCGAAAAAGAAGTCTGCGCCGAAGAAGGCGACCAAAAAAGCTGCGAAGAAGAAGTAAACAAGAAAAGCCGCGCTGCGCGCGAGGGCGGCTGTCCCCAAATTTTGATTTTTACTGAGAACTGACAACCGAGAACTGAGAACTATTTATGGCACATAAAAAAGGACAAGGCACTTCACGAAATGGCCGCGATTCGAATTCGCAGCGGCTTGGATTCAAAGCATTTGGCGGACAACTCGTCCCCGGCGGAACGATCATCGTCCGGCAGCGCGGCACTCGTGTTAAGCCGGGCCTGAACGTAGGCCGCGGCAAAGACGACACTCTTTTTGCCAAGATCACTGGACGTATCAAGTTCCTGAACAAGGGATCGATGGGCAAGTTTGTGATGGTCGAGCCGGTCGAAGCGAAGTAGCGCTTCCACCACAAGCACGCGGGCAGGAGTGCCCGCGCCACATGATTTCGCCAGCGGCCTCGCCTTCGGCGGGGCCTTATCGTTTTGCAAGCGAGAGCAGCCTCTTGCGGTTACTCTGCGACTGCGGTTTGCAGTTCGGGGTCCGGGCCTAAGACCCGACACCCAAGACCCGACACCCAAGACCTGAGACACAGAGTTTCCCATGTTCATCGATGAAGCCAAAATTCGAGTGAAAGCGGGCGACGGCGGCAACGGCTGCATGGCTTTCCGGCGGGAAAAGTTTGTCGCTCGCGGCGGCCCTTCGGGTGGCGACGGCGGCAAGGGCGGCGACATCGTCATGGAATCCAGCGAGCGGCACAATACGCTGGTACATTTCCGTTTCAATCCGGAACACAAGGCCGAGCGTGGACGCCACGGTGAGGGCTCAAACAAGACAGGCCGCGAGGGAGTGGATGTCGTCCTGAAAGTCCCTGTGGGGACGATCGTCTACGACGACGAGACGGGGGAGAAAGCATTCGAGTTCACTCACGCTGATGAAAAGTTCATCATCGCCCGCGGAGGTCGCGGTGGCCGCGGTAACGCACGTTTTGCCACTTCTGTGCATCAGGCGCCGCGAGAGCATGAAGCCGGCCGTCCGGGCGAGGAGCACACCTACCGGCTAGAATTAAAGCTGTTGGCGGATGTGGGATTAGTTGGTTATCCAAATGTGGGCAAGTCGACGCTGATCTCCCGCATTTCGGCAGCGCGACCGAAGATCGCGGATTATCCGTTTACTACGCTGGAGCCGAACCTCGGAGTGGTCGCTGTTGGCGACGTGAAAGACGAAATCAGTTTTGTCGTCGCCGATATTCCCGGGCTGATCGAAGGCGCACACACCGGCGCCGGATTGGGCACGCAATTCCTGCGGCACATCGAGCGCACGCGCCTGCTGGTGCATCTGGTTGACGTCTCGGATGCGAGCGGGCGCGAGGATGTAGTCCATGATGTGGAAGTCATCATGGGAGAACTTGCCAGCTTCGGCGCGCATCTTGAAGACAAACCCATGATGATGGCCGCCTCAAAAATCGATGTGGTAAACAAAGATAAGCTTGCGGCCCTGAAACGCTACTCCAAAAAACACAAGTACAAGCTCTACGAGATTTCCGCCGTTACCGGCAAGGGCATCAAAGAACTCACGCATGCCATGGCAGATAGCTTGGCGGAACTGCGCGCTGAGGCCGAATCGAAAGAGAAATCCAGCGTTCCCGCAGAATAATCCCCTCGTTCAAGCAGAAGGCGCTATCCTTTAGCAACAATTTTCCTTATTAAGGGATAATGCGTTATCCTTTAATAAGACTTTCCCTTATTAAAGGTTCCTTCTCATGCCTTCGAAACAATCTGGGACTAAGCCGGCACACTCAAGGCTGGGCAGGTATGTCATTACAGCCACGACTGGCGAGGCCGTCAAAGCATACATTCCCGTACCGTTGCCGCCCAACCCGCCTGTAGACCTAAGACAACTTCATGGGCGTATCGAGCGCGCGGACCGCGCGGTCGGCCGCCTGGACGGCCTTTCGAGCCTGATCCCGGATAGCAATCTTTTGCTTTATTCCTACGTCCGCAAAGAAGCCGTGCTGTCATCGCAGATCGAGGG
>DATAUY010000183.1:0-5791 GCA_036268025.1 Candidatus Sulfotelmatobacter sp.
CTTCGCCACATTCTCCGCATGATACGCATAAGACTCCGCCGCCTGTAGCGTCCGGTCGGTCGGAACGTCGAGTTTGATTTCTCGAACGTCCGCAACCAAACTCTGGATGCCATGCAGCGCGTGATCAATCGCCGAAGCGACTTCCGGATCGAGATCCTCGAAGAAATATTCGCGGGCCACGCCAACGCGCAACGACCCAACGTCTTCACTCAGCTCCGAAATATAGTCCGCTACCGGAACATCTGCCGAGGAGAGATCGCCCTCATCGTGTCCCGCAATCGCCAGCAGCACGAGCGCCGCATCGCTCACCGAGGCCGTCAGCGGCCCAACATGATCCAGCGAGGTCGAAAGCGGAATCACGCCGCGGCTCGAAACCCGACCGTACGTCGGCTTCAATCCCACACATCCGCACAGGGCCGCCGGTTCGCGAATCGATCCTGCCGTATCGGTGCCAATCGCTGCCCAGCACATTCGTGCGACCACTGCCGCAGCCGATCCTCCAGAGGACCCGCCCGTAATTCGCTCCCCGTCCCACGGATTGCGCGTTTCGCCAAAATAGCTGATCAGCGAACTTCCGCCATAAGCGAACTCATGCAAATTGTTCTTGCCGATGATCACTGCCCCGGCGTGTCGCAACCGCCGCACGACTTCAGCGTCTTGTGCCGGAATGCGGTTTTTATGCAACGCGCTGGCAGAAGTGGTTCGCGTGCCCGCCACATCAATGAGGTCCTTGAGCGCGATGGGAATGCCGTGCAGCGGTCCGCGCCACTCCCCGCGCAAAATCTCTGCCTCAGCTGCGCGTGCTTCAGCCAGAGCCGAATCTGCCATCACCGTAATAAACGCATTCAGCGAAGGATTCAGCTTCTCAATGCGCTGAAGACAATCCTCCGTGACCTCGACCGGCGAAATCTCCCGCCCCCGCAAGCGCGGAGCAAGATCGGAAATCGTTGGAAAAGCATCCGCCATGAGAGTCGGATTTATTGTAATGGCCCGACGGCAGGCTGAAATTGTTGCCCGGCGATTGTCATTGTGAGGACGGCGATAGCCGTCCGAGCAACCTTACGACGGGCAAGAGCAGGCAATGCGGTCGATGGGTGCTCATGCGCTTCATGCGTCCCAAACGATCTCCTCTACTTCAAACAAGGCACAGGCCGGCTCTCGCGCTGGCTACGCCACCGCTCAAGATGACAAGGGGCAAATTCAACGCGCCTCCGCTCGCAGCGGCCACACGCGAAAGTCCTATAATGTGACGGGAGAGAACCATGGCCGAACTGACCATCACCCCCGTCGCAACTCACGGATTCTTCATCGATGGCCGCTGGCATGAAGACGGAGACCCTGTCGAAATCCGCTCTCCCTACGACGGCTCCCTGATCGCCCGCGCCGTGCAAGGCCGCAAAGAACACGCCGAGGCCGCCATCGCGGCGGCCGTCCGCGCCTTCGGCACGACCCGCCGTTTACCCGCCTTCGAGCGCCAGCGCGTTCTCCGTCAGGTCGTCGCCTTCATGACCGAGCGCAAAGAAGAGTTTGCCCGCACTCTTTGTCAGGAAGCCGGAAAGCCCATCAAGGCCGCGCGCACCGAAGTTGAGCGCGCCATCTTCACCTTTCAAGTTGCCGCCGAAGAGAGTACCCGCATCTATGGTGAATATCTTCCGCTCGACTGGCAGGAATACACTGCCGGACGCTGGGGCATCGTGCGCCGTTTCCCACTGGGCCCGGTCGCGGGTATCACGCCCTTCAATTTTCCGATCAATCTCGTCGCGCACAAAGTCGCTCCGGCTATCGCCGCCGGATGCCCAATGATCTTGAAGCCTGCTCCTCAGACGCCCCTCTGCTCCTTATTGCTGGCCGAGTGCGTCCAGCAGGCAGGATGGCCCGACGGCGGCCTCAACGTCCTCCCGCTCTCCAACGAAGACGCCAGCCTGCTCGTCACCGACGACCGCATCAAGCTCATTAGCTTCACCGGCAGCGTCCCTGTCGGTTGGGACATCAAGCGCCGCGCCGGAAAGAAGAAAGTCGTCCTCGAACTCGGAGGCAACGCCGCCGTCATCGTCCACAGCGACGCCGATGTCTCCTATGCCGCCGACCGCTGCGTTACCGGCGCCTTCGGATACGCCGGACAAACCTGCATCTCTGTCCAGCGCATCCTGGTCGAGCAATCGGTCTACGGAAAGTTCACGGACCTATTCGTGGAGGGGGTAAAACAACTAAAGACCGGCGATCCGTTCGACGAATCCACCGACGTCGGCCCGCTTATCCGCGAAAGCGACGCCATCCGTACCACCACGTGGATCGAAGAGGCCGTCCGCGCAGGGGCCCGCTTGCTCTGCGGCGGACATCGCAAGAACTCCGTAGTCGAGCCGACCGTCCTCACCGGGACAAAGCCCGACATGAAGGTGAACTGCCGGGAAGTCTTCGGCCCGGTCGTGACGATTGAACCCTATACCGATTTCGACAAAGCCCTGCGCACGGTGAATCAATCCGCCTTCGGACTCCAGGCCGGAGTCTTCACCCGCGACGCGAAGCTGCTCTTTCAGGCTTTCGAAGAACTCGAAGTCGGCGGAGTCATTGCCGGAGACGCCCCATCCTTCCGCATCGACCACATGCCCTACGGAGGAGTCAAAGACTCCGGCCTTGGCCGCGAAGGGATTCGCTATGCCATCGAAGAGATGACCGAACCCAAACTCTTAGTCATGAACCTGCGTTAAGAGAGTCCCAAGCCTCGTCAATAATCCATGCTTTGTCATTCTGAGGCGCGATTTTGCGCCGAAGAACCTGCTTTTTGCTTGCGCCGGCCGAACTGCATCCCTCCCCAACGCCCCAAATCCCTCGCTTTTGCCTGTGAAATCCTCACCCGGTTTTCATCATGGTTCCAATCCGGACCATTTTTCCCATGAACTTTCAAAAACGCCGCGACAAAAGATCGCCAAAGTATTTATAATTTCGAGTTCCACACAACATTCCAGAAAACCTGCAAGGTTTTCTCGACAACAAAGAACGGTCACAAACAAAGAACGGTCACACCAACAAGCGGACAGTCCGCCGGGTCTCATCAAGCTAGTCTCTGGGAATGTCACAGATCTTTCATCGCAGCACGAATAGTCTGGCTCGCGCCACGATTTACGGTGCAGTCTTCGTCGTCGCTGCGCTGGGCTGGATTGGCTATGAAGTTCAGGGATCTCCCTACGTGACCTACGCCGGAGTACGCAAGCCGCAGCCAGTCCCCTTCAGCCATCAGCACCACGTTACCGGACTTGGCATCGACTGCCGCTACTGCCACACCTCCGTCGAAACCTCCAGCTTCGCGGGCATTCCCCCGACCAAGACCTGCATGAACTGCCATTCGCAGATTTGGACGAATGCGGCGCTGCTCGAACCCGTCCGCGCCAGCTACAAAAGCGGCGAGTCGCTGCAATGGACGCGTGTCAACCAGCTTCCCGACTTCGTCTATTTCAACCACAGCATCCATGTGACCAAGGGCGTCGGCTGCAACACGTGCCACGGCCCGGTCGACAGAATGCCGTACATGTATCAGGAAAATTCCCTCCAGATGGAGTGGTGCCTCGGCTGCCATCGCCATCCGGAAAACAATCTTCGCCCCCGCGACCAGGTCTTCAACATGCGTTATCGGCCACCCGATAGCGCAGACCCGGTGGCGGTCGACGGCCAGAGCTACACCGACCAGGCGGACCTGGGAGCAGCATTAATAAAGAAGTACAACGTCCGCAGCGTGAAAGACATTACAAGTTGCAGCACGTGCCATAGATAACGGAGATGAGAAAAATGCACTGTCATCCTGAGCGGAGCGTTGGATTCGCGAAGCGAAGCCAACCGGAGTCGAAGGACCCCGCGTCTGCTTCGTTCTTAATTGCGGCCGACAGGCGTTCCCATCGGGAAGAATTAGACAAAGCCCCGGAGGGGCGGCTGAAAATAGCCCAGCGCTTCAGCGCCGGGGTAGGCGCGAAAAATTGACCCGTCCCGTAGGGACGACTGAAACGCCACACGAAATGCCGAACGACGAAACAAAATCCGGCGGTCTGATCCAGGTAAGAAACGATCAGATTACAAAGAAGGAAGACGTCTGCCCCAGCAAGAAACTCTCGCTCGCCGACGTCCGCGAGCGCATCGACTTCGCCATCGCCGACGACGCGAAACGAAAGACCGGCCCGGAATACTGGCGTTCTCTCCAGGAACTCGCCGGCTCTGAGGAATTCCAACAAGCCCTGCACCGCGAATTCCCCAAAGGCGCTTCCGAATGGATCGACACCGTCTCGCGCCGCGGATTCATGAAGGTCATGGGAGCCTCGCTCGGCCTGGCGGGTTTAACGGCCACGACCGGATGCGTCAAGCTTCCCCTCGAGCCCATCGTTCCCTACGTTCGCCAGCCGGAAAACGTAATTCCCGGCCGCCCCATGTACTATGCGACCGCCGTCACGCTCGGCGGATACGCCAGCCCCATCCTCGTCGAAAGCCATCTCGGCCGCCCCACCAAGATCGAAGGCAACGACCTGCACCCGGCCTCGCAAGGGGGCACCGACATCTTCACCCAGGCCACGATTCTCGGCCTCTACGACCCCGATCGCTCGCAGAGCGTTGTCTCCATGGGCGACCAGCGCTCGTTCCCGGCATTTCTCAGCGCGATCCGCGGCCCGCTCAGCGCAGAGAAAGCGCTGCAAGGCGCGGGCATTCGCATCCTCACGACGACGATCACGTCGCCCACGCTCGCCGATCAACTCCGCGGCTTTCTGAAGACATATCCGCAGGCCAAGTGGCACGTCTACGAACCCATCAACCGCGACAACGTCCTCGAAGGCGCGAAGCTCGCGTTCGGACAACCGGTCGAAACCCGCTACGACTTCTCGAAGGCCGACGTAATCGTCTCGCTCGACGCCGACTTCCTCTACGCCGGATACCCCGGCAACACGAAATACATCCGCGACTTCGCCAGCCGCCGCAATCCCGACGGCAACATGAACCGCCTGTACGTGATCGAGAGCACGCCAAGTTCAACCGGCGCAAAGGCGGATCATCGATTCTCCGTAAAAGCTAGTGAAGTTGGTACGTTTGCTGCTGCAATCGCTGGCCCTGCTAGTGTGCACTTTGCAGGCGAGCGGAGTGAAGAACTCAATAAATTGCATTCCGCATTAAGAGGAGATATTCAAAAACAAGGTTCTTCGGTTGTTATTGCCGGTGATCATCACCCTGGTGCGGTTCACGCGCTTGCGCACGCATTGAATGCCCAACTCGGCAATGTCGGCAAAACCGTTTCTTATTCCGACTCCATTGATGCCAATCCAATCAATCAGACCGAATCGCTCAAAGAACTCGCTGCCGACATCCAGGCCGGCAAAGTCGATCTGCTGATCATTCTCGGCGGCAATCCGGTCTACGACGCTCCTGCCGATCTCAACTTCGCCGAATTGCTTAAGAACAACAAAGTTCCGCTGCGCGTTCACCACGGGCTCTATCAGAACGAAACTGCCGAACTGTGCCAGTGGCACATCAACGCCACCCACGAACTCGAATCCTGGGGCGATGCCCGCGCCTACGATGGAACCGCCAGCATTATTCAGCCGCTGATCGCTCCTCTATACAACGGCAAGAGCGCCATCGAATTCGTCGCGCTGCTCAACGGCCAAGCCGATGCCAACGGATACGATCTCGTCCGCGCCTACTGGCAGAAGCAGCACTCTGGCGCAGACTTCGAGCAATTCTGGCGCAAGTCTCTGCACGATGGCTGGATCGAAGGCACAACATTCGTACCGAAGCTAGCCAGCGCAAGAACGCCGCC
>DATAUY010000184.1:0-2828 GCA_036268025.1 Candidatus Sulfotelmatobacter sp.
GCAAATTCCAGGCAATTCCTCAAATCTCCGTAGGCCCAAGCGATATTCTGATTAATCGGGATGCTGTGTTAAACCCTACAGCTAAGAGATTCGTGATGTCGGATACGAACCGTAGATAGCAAAGCGAAGATTCGCCAATCCGGGTGGTAATGCTTGATTTTCCTTCAACGAGATCAACTGCAGCAAGGATTAGCCTGTTCCTCGCGGAATTAAGATCGCCAGGCAGCTCTTTCTAGATCGACAGGCAAAACAGACACTCCATTCGGTAACATTCGGAACACGAAGATCAGGAGCTTCACGCAGGGCGAATTTGGGCCGACCCGATCAAGGGAGGCTAAGAAAGTCCGATAGACTTTAAGATCCATCGAAGATTTGAAGCATCCTGACCTGAAGATTCGGATACGGCCAATTTCAAAGCCCGCACTAGCTTCTGGTCGAAGAACACAGGACGAGGCGACTCGCCGCTCTTTTCAAACAGTTGGCGAAACGCTAGCGTTAGAGCTTTCGTGCCCGCGATGCTCGAGAGTGCCGCGGCACCAAAAACGTCGACCACATCCCTTCCACTTCTAACATCATGTCCCTGAACATTGCCAAGCGCGTTCCAGTAGCGGGATGCAACTCCTAGATTGGTCGGATCACGTCTAAGGCTTTCACGAAGTGTGTCGATTTCTCTGTTGGCAACCATTTTTTGGCCTTCCCGCCCTACGGCAGCGCCGCAACAATCCGAAATCGGCCGTCAGGCAGACAATTACGATGATCCTTCTCTTGGCCGGCTCCCGGAATCAACGCAGAAGTCCAATGGCTTTTTTGTTGGACCTTTCACAAGAGAGCCAGTGGCAATCCCCATGGAGTTCTCCCTGGAAATGCCTCAAGAACATCAGCGATGCGGGCACCGTCTACAATTTCGATACCATCGATGTAGACGGAAAACCAGAAGTAGTATTTACGTGCTTGAAAAGATTGGTCGGGGAGAGAGGATTTGAACCTCCGACCCCCTGGTCCCGAACCAGGTGCTCTACCAGGCTGAGCCACTCCCCGACTTTGCGTGGGCGTTGAGGAAACGCCGCAAGCTGCTCAAGAACGCGCAGACTCGCTCAAAATTATAGCATTCTGGATCATTACAGGGACTGCGCTCGATCCGGCTACTCTTGCATTCGTCAGCGCCGATCCGCCAGCTGTTTGCTTGAACGTAAGAGCGTAAAGATTCGGTCGCCCGTTGTGTGAAACATTGCCTGCGGCTACGATAGTCTTTCGCCGGATCGAGTTATGAAGACCGCATTCACCGCGCAACGCCTGTTTACCCCGACTGAAGAAATTTCTCATCCCCTGCTCTTTGTAGAAAACGGCCGGATCACGGGGCTTTCTTCCCGCGAGGGCAAAGCCGTCGCGCTCAATACGCAAATTATAGATTTCGGCGATGTGACGATCGCGCCCGGTTATTTTGACATCCACATTCACGGGGGGGCCGGCATCGACCTGATGCGGGCGGAAGCCTCCGATATCTCGCGCTTCGGAAAGTTCCTGACCAGGCATGGCGTAACCGGATACTTTCCGACCACCGTTGCAGCCCCGCTCGACACGACTTGTGCCACGCTAGATCGACTTGCAAAGGTAATCGAGGCAGCGCAATCCAATGGCGAGTCCACGCAGGCCCAGCCGCTCGGCATTCATCTCGAGGGACCCTTTCTCAGCCACAAGCGGCGCGGAGTACATCCTCCGGCATATTTGGTAGAACCGACGGTCGAAATTTTCGACCGGCTCTGGCAAGCCGCGCGTGGCCGCATACGGATGATGACGATCGCGCCGGAGATTCCAGGAGCGATGCAGGTCATTTCCGAGGCAGCGCGCCGGGGGGTATGCGTCAGCATGGGACATTCGGATGCAGAGATGCCCATCGCACAGGACGCCGTCACTGCCGGAGCACGGCACGCCACGCACACGTTCAACGCCATGCGCCCGCTCGATCACCGCGACCCCGGGATCATCGCCGAAGTTCTCTCCGATGACCGCATTACGGCGGACCTGATTGCGGACGGAATTCATGTCTCGCCGGCCGTGGTAAAAATATTTCTCCAGTCAAAGGGTCCGGAACGGGCAGTTTTGATCACGGACGCTATGTCCGCTACCGGCATGCCGGAAGGCCGCTACCAGCTCGGGCCGATCGAAGTGGAAGTGAAAGATGGCAAGGCGACAGCGAATGGCAACCTCGCGGGAAGTGTGCTTACGATGGATCGCGCCGTCCGCAATGTGACGCAGTTTTCGAATTGGACATTGCGTGACGCGGTGCGCGCGGCGACCTTGAATGCCACGCGGGCCGTGGGAATGTCGGCTGATTTCGGGGCCCTGGCTGTCGGCGCTCACGCCGATTTCATCGTTTTGAATTCGTCTGGTGAAGTGATGAAGACCGTCGTCGGTGGAGTTGAGAGCGAGACGTAGCAGGCTGCATCTCTACGATGAATCTCAGTTGGGCTTGCGGCGCTTGGCTTCCGCCAGATGATGCAGCAGCATGAGTTCATCGGCGCGCGAAAGCTTATCGAGGAAGGCGCTTTCTGTTTTTGATTTTTCGCTTGCCGCCTGCGCGGAATTTACCTGCCGCAGCTTGTCGCCGAATTCCGGCTCGTTATTCATCACTTGCGAGTAGAACCAAAGAAAGTGCCGCATCTGGTCGAGTGCCACGCGCAAGGTGTCGATCGGCTCCATCTCCGAGAGCGAGTTGAGCGCTTCCATCAGCTCCGGGTCGCTCGGCGCCTGCATGGCAGCGCAGTTGAGTTCCTGCTGGATCGTGCGCAGGTCGTCAGTGACGCGCGCGATGCGGAGATGAAGATCGT
>DATAUY010000185.1:0-5293 GCA_036268025.1 Candidatus Sulfotelmatobacter sp.
CTTGATGCGGTGCCACTGCTCGGCGCGCTCGCGATCCGAAAGCGCCGAGTGCAGAATCGCAACCTCATCGCCGAAGATCTGATGAAGGTCCGCAGCAACGGCAGGCGTGAGGCCAATCTCCGGAACTAGCAGGATCGCCGAACGTCCGGCTTCCAGTACCGAGCGCATAGCCGCAAGATACACGGCAGTCTTGCCGGAGCCGGTAACTCCGTGCATCAACATGCCTGAGAACTCTCGCCCCGCCGCTGCTTGGCGCAAACGCGCGAGCGCCCCTTGCTGCGAAGCGTTCAGGTCGAAATCGAAAAGCACCGGCCGTGGCTTCGCTCGCGAGACCGTAAATTCCGCCTTCTCCTCGACGATTTCAATGAGCCCGCGCCTGACCAACGTGCTTAACGTGGTTCTCGGAACCTCAAGCGATTGCAGAGTCTCAACCGGAAGCCTGCGTCCGGATGTTACCAGCGTCTCAACAATCTTCCGCTGGTTCTCATTCAGCTTTCCATCGGCAGACTTCAACTCGGCGATCCTCACAGTTCGCGTGGCGTCTTGAGCTGCGGAAACGTCTTCGCGCTCAATCCAATTCTTTCGCACCATTCCGTTCAGCAGGGCGCGGGAAACACGGCTCGAGGAACGCAGCGTCTCTTCGCGAACAAGCCGGGATTCTTCCAGCATCTCCACCCTTGCTGCCAAAAAGTTGAGCACGCGAATCTCCGCATCTTGCTCTTCCGGTGTTCGCTTTGCGCGGGCGGACGATCCTGTCGTGCCCGCTGCATGCAGCGCTGTGTGGCCGGTTTCGGTGATGCGATATCCGACGACACGCTTGAACTCGGCGCCAAGAGGGAGCATGGTGCGGAACACTTCGCCTATCGGAGCGAGATAGTAATCGGAAATCCAGCGGCCCAGGCGCAGAAGTTGATCGTCAAGAACCGCCGTCTGATCGAGAACGCCGATTACGCTCTTGGTCGCGACGGAAGGCTTGCGATCGTGCAGTTCGACGACGATGCCCGTCATCCGTTGCTGGCGAAACGGAACGAGCACACGCCCCCCCACCACCGGCGCAGCGCCAGCCGGAACACGGTAGGTAAACGCCATGTCCAACGGCACAGGCAAGGCTACATCGCAGAATTCAGGCATGGAGTCGGAGAATAGACTACTGGATTTCCCGACGATAGGAACGTCGCTCTCGATTGGCTCAACGGTGTTCTAGCTGGCGGGAGCAGGAGGTTTGAGACCGAGATACTTCATCACCATCTGAAGATCCTTCCAGGCCTCGCCCTTTTGGCGTGGATCGCGGAGCAGGAACGCCGGGTGGTAAGTCACGGCGAGTTTCGCTCCCTGCCATTCAGGGTCGTTGCTGCGCGCGCCCGACGGCATGAAATCGTAGAAGCGGCCGCGCAATTCGGACATCGGTGCGTTGATCGCCAGCAGATTTTTCGCCGCGACTGCTCCGAGTGCCACAATTACCTTCGGCTTGATCACCGCAATCTGTCGCATCAGGAACGGCGAGCAGGTCTCGCACTCATCCCGCTCCGGCGTGCGGTTCCCCGGCGGCCGGCATTTCACGATATTTGCGATGTAAATGTCTTCGCGCCTTAGGCCCATCGCCTTGATCATGTTGTTGAGCAACTGTCCAGCCCGTCCGACGAACGGCTCTCCTTGCGTGTCTTCGTCCGCGCCCGGACCTTCGCCGACGAACATCAGCTCAGCATTCGGATTTCCCACGCCGAAGACGATCTGCTTGCGTCCCTGCTTGTGCAGCTTGCAACGTACGCATTCGCCAAGGTCTTCGCGGATAATTTTCAACCCGGCGGCCGGATCGGAAACTTCTTGTTCCGGCCTCGTGCTCGGTACTTCCAAAACATTGCCTTCGGCAGGTCTTGCCAAGGCCGATGATTTTCTTGCCGGCATTTCCTCTCGCAATTCTGGCTGGAGTAATGGTTCGGACTGTGCATCGTCAAATGCATCTGCCTGCGATCCGGAATTCTCGCGCCGATAAAAGTCATAGATGCCGAGTTCGTTGTAATAACGAACTCGCTCGGCGAGGGCACGACGCAGTTCCGGACTTGTGATGCTGGGCAATGGGTACCTGTAGCTGTGCAGATTATAGGCTGGCTCTCGCGGGAAACGAGGAGGGAATCCTGTGGGAAACGTTAGATTTTGATCGGAGCCTTACGCCTCTGCCGCAGAAGCACAACCTGGTCGAGCACCCGCTGTGCCACTTCCCACTTTGTAGTTTCAGGAACTTCGACGACCTCATCGTGGGTGATGATCGTGATCGCATTGCGGTCCGAATCGAATCCGACGCCTTCGCGCGAAACGTCGTTGACGACGATCGCGTCGAGGTCCTTGGAAACCAGCTTCTGCCGGGCGTTCTCGAGGACGTTCTCGGTTTCCGCGGCGAACCCGATGATAACCTGATTTTTTTTCTTGAGCGAAAGGTCTTTGAGAATGTCGGGCGTCGCCTCAAGTTCCAGGGTCAGCGGCCCCTTGCGCTTGATCTTCTGTCCGGCCGCGGACTTCGGCCGATAGTCGGAAACCGCTGCCGTCTTGATCACAATGCTCGCCTGAGGGAGCAGATTCAGCACCGCATCGCACATCTCTTCCGCCGATTCCACGCGCGTAACTTCCGACGCTCCAGGAGGAGCAATCGACGTTGGTCCGCTGACCAGCAGCACGCGAGCGCCTCGACGCAGCGCAGCCTCGGCCAGCACATATCCCATGCGCCCGCTGGAACGATTCGTGAGATAGCGCACCGGATCGATCTTCTCCCGCGTTGGTCCTGCCGTAATCAGAACCGTCTCGCCGGCGAGATCCTGCGATGCGCCCAGCGCTTCAAGAACAGCGGAAACAATCGCTTCATTTTCTGCGAGCCTTCCTGCTCCAACCATGCCGCAGGCCAGGTATCCTTCGCCAGGCTCCACGATCTTCACGCCTCGCTTTCGCAGGATCTCCAGGTTCGCCTGCGTCGCGGGATGGTTCCACATGTTCACGTTCATCGCCGGAGCGACAACAACCGGCGCAGTGGTCGCGAGATAAAGAGTAGTCAGAAAGTCGCCTGCGATTCCCTGTGCGAATTGTGCAAGCACATCGGCCGTCGCAGGAACGACGACCAGCGCATCGATCGACTGCGCGACCGCGATGTGCTCAATGGCTGAGTCGATATTCGGCGCATGCTCTTCGCCCGAAGAGAACATGCCGGTAATGACTTTTTCTCCGGAGAGCGTCGCGAAGGTGAGTGGCTTAACGAATTCCTGCGCCGCCCGCGTCATGATGACCTGCACGCGAATACCGCGGTCCTGCAACAGGCGGACCAGCTCAGCCGCTTTGTACGCTGCGATTCCGCCGGTGACGCCGAGTGCGACCTTCATAGCAATTGTTGATTGCAGATTCTGTACTTTGGATTCAACTCTCGGTGTATGCCCACCACCGATTCAACAATCAACCATGAAAACTCAATGGTTCCTAGTCCTGGCCCAGCGCCTTATCAAGCGTCTCCGAGGCCTGCTCTGACGCTGGCCGCACCTCGGGAATCTCCCACTTCACCTTGCCCGCGCGGATTTCATCCTGCGCGATCCGGCATGGCTTGCGCGAACTCGTATCCACCACAGGCGGCGCGCCCGACTGTAGTTGGCGCGCGCGACGCGCGGCGACCAGAATATACCGGTAATTGCTGTCGAAGCCGTCAATCAACTTCATGGGAGTCTCCGTTTAAAGCAATCTGTAGTCTCTAGTCAGTGCCGCAATAATGCTGCGATAAATCCGCAGAACATGACCAGCTTGCAGGTTGTCCCGCCTACTCTGAGGCTTTCGGTAAAGCTCGCTCAGGCGCCCATCCATGATACCTCGAAACCTAGGGCCGTGCTGACGGGGCCGGCGCACTAAAGGACGCCAGGATCGGCTCCAACCGGTCTTTCACGTTGGTAAGGCGGTTGCGCTCGGCCAGGTCGACAATGCGTTTCTCGTCGTCGGATAGCGCTTGCGCTTTTTTCTTAAGGCGTTCCGAAAGCACGATCGCTTGCAAAATCTCGCTGGACTCTTCCAGCTTGTCATTAATCAGGATGTAGTCGTATTTGTCGTAGTTCTCGATCTCACGGCTGGCAGCGACTAATCGCCGCTCGATCACCGCTTCTGTATCTTCGCTACGATGCCGCAACCTCCACTCCAGGGTCTTGCGGTCCGGAGGCAGCACGAAAATGCTGACCGCTTCCGGCAGCTTCTCTTTGACCTGCCGCGCTCCCTGCACATCAATGTCCAGCAGCAGGTCGTGATTTCGCTCCTGAGCTTCGCGCAGAAAGCGGCGGGCGGTGCCGTAGAAGTTGCGGTCGAATTCGGCGTGCTCGAGAAATTCGCCCGCTTGGATCATCTGCTCGAACTCTGCGCGCTGCACAAAGTGGTACTGCTTGCCGTTTTGCTCGCTCCCGCGCGGTGACCGCGTGGTGTAGGAAATCGAAAAATCGAGGTCAGGAACCAGCTTCAGCAGTTCATTGACCAGCGTGGACTTACCCGAACCCGAAGGCGCCGAGATGATATAGACCAGCGACGTGGATGTAATGGTCATTCCAGGTTCTGCACCTGCTCGCGCGATTTCTCGATCTCCGACTTCATGGCCAGACCGGCTTCCGTGATCTTCAAGGCCTCGCCTGCGAGCCCCGAAGTTTTGGAAAGCAGCGTGTTGGCCTCCCGGTTCATCTCCTGCAAGAGGAAATCGAGCTTCTTGCCGATCTCGCCGCCCTCGTTAAGCAGTCCCAAAAAATGCTTCACATGCGTGTCAAGCCGGACAATTTCTTCCTGAATGTCGCTGCGGTCAACGAGCATCGCGGCCTCCTGCAAGATGCGCTCCTTCTCAATGCTAGCCCCCAGCAATTCCTGCAAGCGCGAATTCAGCCGCTCAGAATAATTTTGCAGCATGGCGCGGCGATGCTGTTGCACGCTCCCCGCTGCCTCGGCAAGATGCGCCATGCGCTCGCGCAATTCGCGGATGATTCCACGGCCTTCCTCCTCGCGCATCTGGTTAAGCCGGTCGAGCACCTCGCCGGCCTTGGCCATCACGGCGGCTTCAATTTCTTCGTCGGCGGAATTTCCGGAAGCATCGAGCGCACCTGGTATACGCAAGACCGCGTTGAGATCGGGCTCTGCGGCCAGCGAAAATTCCGCCGCGGCCGCCCGGAAGGCCGCGATATATCCGCCTACAATATCGCGGTTCAGCGAGAACGTATCGCTGCTGGTGCGCTCCAGGCTCAGGGAGACTTCCACGTGGCCACGCGCCATCTTTTCTTTCATCAAGCGCCGGAGCTGC
>DATAUY010000186.1:0-18151 GCA_036268025.1 Candidatus Sulfotelmatobacter sp.
CGTTCCGATGATCCCAGACGCCGACATCGTCGCCTTCAGCACATCGGTTTCAAACCATTGGTCGAGAAAATCAATGGCCGACATCGTCATTAACTGAACCTGGTTGTACTTGTCGTAACTCGACATTCCCTGAAACCGCCGTCCGAGAAAGAGCAGCTTCATCAGTTCACGCGGGTTCAGCGTCGTCGGGTCCGGCGGCACCATGCTCAAAATCGGCTTTACGAAGCGGCACATCGCCTGCATCGCCTTGCCGAATTCGTCATAGGCTTCAGCGTCCACGCGCGAGTGCCGCGCGATTTCGCGATGCGTCTTGCCGTGATCGTTGACGCGCCACAGGTAGTCGCCGCTAGGCATCGGCGTGAACGTGCCGTCGAGAGGAAGAATCTCCAACCCATGTCGCGGAAGGTCGAGATCGCGAATGATTTCCGGCCGCAGCAAGGACACGACGTAAGAGCACACCGAGAACTTGAATCCCGGCACAATCTCTTCCGTGCAGGCTGCCCCGCCCAAAACGTGCCGCCGCTCAAGCACGAGAACTTTCTTGCCCGCGCGTTGCAGGTAAGCGGCGTTGACCAGCCCATTATGTCCGCCGCCGATCACGATCACATCGTATGAATTGGAACCAGCCATTGGCCGTCAGCTCCTAAGCTTGAATGCAGGAATTCTTGAATGTTGTGAATGCAGGAAGCGCAATGATACTCGCGCAGAGAACGACCGGAAAGAAGAGATCAGAGCCCGCTGGGCAGCACTGCCCAGCTCCGCAGAATGCCCGAAAAGGATGGAAGTACCGCTCGCATCAGCGCCCCGAATCGAAACGCTATTCTACCGGGACGGGCACCATTTTGTCTGCATCATTCGGTGTGATGCGGCGGCCGCCTCACGGCCTCGGTTGTTCAGGAATAAATTCAGTGGACCTGAACAGTGCGGTCGATGGCGGATTTTAGTTCGTCCGATTTGAAGCCGAAGGGGCCGGGCTTGCTCTTGTAGGCGATGTGGCCGCTGGCGTCGATTACGTACATGCGATCGGGCCATCCGGTGTAGGCGGATTCGGTGGAGTTACCGAATTCGTCGAGCACGGCGGGAATGTCGATGCCGAGCTTGCGAACGCAGGTTCCGGCAACGTTGGCGCGTTCGTCCTGAGAGCGCGGGCTGGCGAAGACAACTTTTTCTTTAATGTTGCTCTGCATTTGCCAGACGTCGCTGGGGTGGGCTTCGGTGATGTAGACGACCAGGAACTCGACCTGATTTTTATACTGCGCGTAGAGCTTGTTGAGCGCGGGAACCTCCCGGCGAAAGGGCGGTCAAGTGTAGCTGCCGAAAATCAGCACTACCGGCCGTTTTTGCGCGGAGAAGCTTGAGAGTTGGATGGACCCCGATTTGTCGAGCTTGGAGAGAGTGAAATCGGGCGCGGGATCTCCGATGTGAAGCGAGCCCGCGCGGGCGTGAGTCCAGAGCGTTTCGAAGGGAAAGGCGATGAAGATAGCGGGCTGCGGCAGGCGGGCCATGACGCGTCCGAAGTCTTCGGGTGGCTGGCGCATGGCGTGCCAAACGTAGGCTCCGAAGATCATATAGACGATGGCAACGACGCAGACAACGCGCAGGATCAGCCTGCCCTGCGACGGAGCCAGCTTTAGCCAGCGGAGTTTCATTTAGTCGAGCAAAATGAGTCGGGCGATTATCTGGGCAATAAAGGAAACGATCAATAGTCCGAAAAGACTATTCGAACCAGCCGCTGCGATAGGCCACCCACCACGCGACAAAAAGGATCGGAATAGTCGCAAATAGGCCCAGCCAGAGCGGAAGAAGAAAGTCCGCGATAAGGCCAAGCAGGCCGAAGGTCGTCCAAAAGATTTTTCGCTCCATTCAAGCATTTTAAGGCTTTCCCTGCGAGCTCAGAAGTATCAAGAGTACAGCTGGATGGGTTGAACTACTCGCGTGATCGTGCCGGTTGGGCTTGGCTGGTCAGGCATGAGCCCGCTGCGCATGGAGGCGAACAGGCCGATCGACTGACCGAGAATTACATCGAGTACCGGACGATAGTGATCGTCGAAACCGGGCGCGAGACCCAGGGGAAGGCTGCAGTCGGCGAGCTCGGCAACATCGCGGCCGTCGCCGGAGGTGACGGCGAGGCGAATCTTTCCCAACCGCTTGCGATTGATTTCTCGCAGAAGATCGAGTTCGTACCCCCGGCGGCGCGGCTCGCCGGAAAGAAACGTGACGAAGATCGTCTGATCGTCGACGCTCGACATAGGTCCGTGGCGGAGACCAAGAGGAGTTTCGGCCAGCGTGGTGATCTTGCCCGCGCTCAACTCGACGACTTTTAATGTGCATTCGTCCGCCACGGCACGGAGAACTCCGGAGCCGACGAAACAGGCCCGCGTGCATCCCAGCGCAGTCGCTTCGGAAGCGGCCTCGCCCGCGACAGGAAGGAATTGATGCCCGACCTCGGATAATTGCGAGACGACGTCGCCGAATTGCGGGAAGTCATCCAGATGCGCGACGCACTGCCCAGCCAGCAGCATGTTGCTGAACGAACTCGTCATAGCCAGGCCGCGATCATTGACGGCATCGTCGAGCACCAGCGCAAATGCACGATCAGAGTGCTTTGCACAAAGTTGCGCCATCGGCGCCTGGGGATTGCAGGTAATTACGAGATGGCGAATCTGCGGATAGCGGGTGAGCGCGCGCTCAAGCAGAGCAACCCCCTCGGGGCTTTCGCCGGAGCGTGAAAAAGAAATCCAGAAGTATTCGCGTCCCGCGCGGTGAAATTCTTCGAATTCAGTGAGGAGTGTCGTGCTGGGAAGAGGCCACACATCGCACCCCCAGCGGCGGCGAAGAAGCGGGGCGAGGGCACGCCCGGTGTAGTCGGAGGTCCCGGCGCCGACGAGATATACGGTAGGTGATGATGTGCTGCCGCGCCCGATGCCGGCCTGGCGGACGGCCGCGTTCAACTCAGGCTGCCGAGCGGCGCACAGCTCATATGTGACACGCCAGGTATCGGGTTGCTGCCAGATTTCGCGCGGCGTGTGGACCAAGCCGCGTTCGGATTTTTCCTGCTCCGGCAAATCCAGCAGCGCGCGCCAGGGGTTTCCCAACTTCCGACTCCTTCTCCGCAGAAGCGAAAGTAGTCTATTACAATGCGCCCTCGATTGAAAAGCTTTCGAAACAAAAGGAAATGGGTTTCGGAAGGAAACGTTAGCGCGAGAATGCGGACTATTTTTCCCATCATGACAAAGGTTGCCTGGCAAGAACTAGGAATTTGGCGTTTCATATCCGCGCAGTTGCCAACCGCGCTCGCCCGGCCTGCAACTAACCAGCTTCAGATGTGTTTTTGAATGCAAAGGAGAAACAACAATGAGCCGTGGTTCGCATCCGTTGAGTAAGTTGCTGCTGGCGACGGCATTGGTATCGTCCGTGGCTGGCCTTGCCTGTCACGATCACGCTTACCGCACGTACGATCCGTATTACACCGACTACCACACCTGGAACAACGACGAAGTTGTCCACTACAACCAGTGGACTACCGAGACACACCGCGACCCCCATCGGGACTTCCGAAAGTTGTCGAAGGACGACCAGAAGCAATACTGGACGTGGCGGCACAATCACGACAACGATCACCACTGAGTTTCAGGACAGGCTTTCAGCCGAGCGTGCTGAGGGCCTCGTCCGTTGTAGTCAATCTCGCTCCCAGGGCCTTTAGCTCGGCGATCTTCTTTTCTCCGTCATCCGTTTTCAAAGTTTCAATCGCATCGGTCACCAGCGCGACGCGGCGCTTGCGCTCGAGCAGGCCTCTGGCCGCGAAGTCTACGCAAAATTCCGTGACGACGCCGAAGACTACGAATTCGGCATGATTGCTCAGGCGTTCGACAAGAGCGTCGGCGTGGCAGCTTTCGAAGATATTAAGTGTCTGCTTCTCGAGAAGGATCTGCTGAAATTTCGAGAGGTCGTCGGGAATTTTCGCCGAGGCTTCGTTGGGAACGCGCGCGACCTTGTCAGCCATGGCCTCGGGCAGCAACTCGGAACCGCCTGTACCCTTCACGCAGTGCGGCGGGAAGGTTTTGAACTCAGGATCGTTGGGGGTGTGGAAACATCCGTGGGAGACGAGGAAAACTTTTCCTTGTCTTGCCGCGTTGGTCAGGCGGCGGATATTTGGGATGAGCTTCTCGGCTCCGGGCACGTAGAGGTTTCCGCCGGGCAGCATGAAATCGCGCTGAACATCCACTTCCCAGAAGATGAAGTCTTTTGAGGGCATGCTCTTCCTTCGAGGCCGAGCGTAACACTAGTGTTCCAATGGTTACAACCGCTGGTTAGAAGTTCAGCGCGCGCGTGATCGTATCGCAACTCCCCCAAGGCGATGCACACGAGATTCCTCCGCCCGCTGGAGAAAACGCGGGCGTTCGGAATGACCCCGGCCAGGAGCTGAGGTGAACAACCGCTGGAACCACGAAGGCGCACAAAGGAATTCGACCGGCTACGACTTGCGTTCATCGCGTATGATTTGGGCGCTTGAAATTCGTCTCCTGAGATCACGGCATGACTGACAATTCACCCGCGAAGCTTTCCAGTTCAACGAAACTCGTCATCCGAAATATTGGACTTCTGCTCAGCGGCGATCTTGAGCGGCCGATTCTCGATGCCGACACGGTTGTGGCTGTGGATGGCATGGTCCACGCGGTGGGCAAAGCGAAAGATGTTGATGCCTCGGGCGCGACGACCACGATTGACGCGAAAGGCACCGCGCTGGCTCCGGGGCTGATTGATAGCCACGTGCATCCCGTGTGCGGAGACTGGACTCCGCGACAAAACCAACTTGGATGGATCGACAGTTGCCTTCACGGTGGAGTGACGACTATGGTTTCCGCCGGCGAGGTACATACCCCTGGAAGACCGAAAGATATTGTCGGCCTCAAGGCAATGGCGATTTTTGCGCAGCGCGTGTTTCAGGCGTTTCGCCCGGGTGGAGTGAAAATTTATGCGGGTGCGCCCGTGTTGGAACAAGGAATGGTCGAGGACGACTTCAAGGAACTCGCCGCCGCTGGCGTGAAGCTTCTGGGCGAAGTTGGACTGGGCAGCGTGAAAGATGGAACCACGGGAAAGCGGATGGTCGGATGGGCACGGAAATACGGCATTCAGAGCACGATTCATACTGGCGGGCCGTCGATCCCCGGATCGAGTTTGATCGACAAAGATATGGTGCTTGAGATAGACGCGGACGTGATCGGGCACGTCAATGGCGGACACACGGCACTTCCTGACGATCAGGTTGTGGCGCTTTGCGAGCGCTCGCCGCGGGCGTTGGAGATTGTTCACAACGGAAATGAACGGGCGGGATTGCTGGCACTGCGAATCGCCGGGGAATTGAAGCAACTGCATCGCGTGATTCTGGGGACGGATTCTCCCGCAGGATCGGGCGTACAACCGTTAGGAATTCTAAGAATGATTTCGATGTTATCGTCGCTGGGAGAAATTCCTGCTGAAGTGGCCATCTGCATGGCTACTGGAAACACGGCGAAGATGCGCAGTCTGAATTGCGGGCTGATCGCTTCGGGACGCGAGGCGAGTTTTGTTTTTCTCGATACTGCGCAGCAATCTTCCGGAAAGAACTTGCTCGACAGCATTCAGAAGGGCGATTTGCCTGGTGTGGGGATGGTCATCACCGATGCAGTGGTGAGCATTCAGCGGAGCCGCAATACACCGCCGGCTACGCGCGTGCCGGAGGTTGTGCATGCGTAAGGCGCTCTGGTTGGCGGCATTTTCGATTATCTGTTGCAGGGGTTTGCCAGCACAGGTTGCGAATCCAGATTGGTGCAAGGCCCTTCCGCGCCCCGAGTACAAAACGCTCCAACGCGTTTCCGTCAGCGATCCGTGGTTTGAAGTGTACAAGCCTGCGGCCGGAGTTTTAGCGATCTATGAACCGCATCAGGCGGAGGAGACCATTGGATACCTGATCGTCGGCAACAAGCGGGCTTTGCTCTTCGATACAGGAATGGGCATCAGTGACGTTAAGAAAGTTGTGCAGGAACTCACGAAGCTTCCGATCATCGTGCTCAATTCGCACACGCACGATGATCATGTCGGAGGCAACTGGGAATTCGACACCATCTATGGAATGGACACCGACTTCACGCGGAAGAATGCGCAAGGCTCGCGCGATGACGCACAGGCGGAGATCACTCCGGACCAGCTCTGCGGGCCGCTGCCCAAGGGGTTCGATCCGAAGACGTATGCAACCCGTCCGTGGAAGATTACCGCTTTCGTCCACGATGGAGAACAGTTCGATCTGGGCGGACGAACGATCCAGGTAATCGCAACACCCGGGCATACGCCAGATGCGATCTCACTGGTCGATCGTATGAACGGATTACTGTTCACTGGCGATACCTACTATCCCGCGCCGATCTGGCTTTTCCGTCCGGAGACGGATCTCAACGCTTATGCCAGGTCGATTCGGCGGCTGGCTGCGCTAGCGCCACAACTCAAGCTTGTCCTCGGAGCGCACAACGTTCCGGTCGCACCTCCATCGGTCTTGCCTCGCCTTGTGAAAGCGTTCGATGAAGTCCGCGCGGGTAAGGTCCCAGCGACGCCGGATTCTCCAGGCAAAGTTGTTTACAAAGTGGATGGCTTTTCTTTCCTGATGCGGGCGCCGTCACAATAACGGTTCCGAGAAACCTTCCAGTCACTTTCGCGATTGGTGGTCTGCGACTACAACTGATCTGTCCCGATTTGTGAACTCATGACTCATGCGCAATTGGTGGAACGGGCGGTGCGCTGGCTGCGCTGGTATCGCTGCGGCGTTGTTTTGTCGGAGCAGGCCTGCGTCAGCGGTGAGATGCCGGATGCAATCGGATGGAAACAGGCGTGCCATTCCGTGCTGGTGGAGTGCAAGGTGACGCGTGGAGATTTTCTGGCGGACCGCGCGAAGCCATTCCGCCTGAAGCCAGAGAAGGGCGTCGGCAGCGAACGGTTTTATCTGACGCCGGCGGCATTGGTGAAAGTTGAAGAATTGCCGGCGGGGTGGGGATTGCTCGAGTTTCGCCGCGGGCGCGTGGAGATGGTGCATCCGTCAGAAAAAAAACTAAGGACCAACGTGGGATTCCGTTCCGAGATGAACTTGTTGCTCGCGAGTTTGCGGCGGGTAGAGGTGCGGATTGAGCCGCAAAGCATCACAGATTTCCTGAAGTGGAAGAACCGGATGGCGGAATACAATCGCGGGGTGTTGCCGGAAGGATTGACGGCGGCCGACGACGAGTTAAACGTGTTCTTGGAATCGGAAACCGTTTCTTAATGCCCCGCGCTGATCGCACAAAAAGAAAACCGGGCTGGTTGGCCCGGATTTTCCTGCGTCGAGTTGGATGCGGTTACACCACAGCACGGCGCGAACTGGCCCCGACTGGTTGGGCACGCCAGCTTTAGAACGCCGGTAAGAATCCGTTAATAAAGAACAAACGCTCACCCGGCATCATGCAAATAGAATTCCAATTTCAACTTCACGCAACATCCGAGTCTTTTTAATGTATGTCACTGATAACGCCTGACATTCCACTGAGAATAATTAGGCTTCTCTAATCCACGAACCGCTGGTCTCGGCAAAGAATTGCACATCTGCACACAGAATTGTGCAGTAGAAATTGCGGCCTTCTCCAACCTGTCGTCTCCAGAGCGGGGACGACATCCCTACATGTCGCGGCGGCCTTCCATGGCCTTCAGCATGGTGATTTCGTCGGTGTATTCGATGTCGCTGCCGACCGGGATGCCCATGGCGATGCGAGTGACTTTCATACCTGCGCGCTTTAGTTGCTGCGACAGATAGACTGCCGTCGCCTCGCCTTCGACCGTGGGATTGGTGGCAAGAATCACTTCGTCGACATTGTTGCCTTCAACGCGCGCGAGCAAATTCGAAATGCGAAGCTGATCGGGGCCGATTCCGTGGAGCGGAGAGATCGCTCCATGGAGAACGTGGAAGACTCCGTTGAAGTGCTTGGTTTTTTCGATGGCAGCGATGTTGGTGGGTTCTTCGACCACGCAGACGAGGCGCTGGTTGCGCGTTGCGCTGGTGCAGTAGACGCAGGGGTCGACGTCGGTGATGTTGTTGCAGATCGAGCAGAGCCGAAGGTTAGCTTTCACATCGCGTACGGCGGTCGCGAGGGCTTCGGCATCATCGTCACTCGAGCGAAGAATGTGAAACGCGAGGCGCTGCGCGGATTTCGCGCCGACTCCAGGGAGCTTCTTCAGCTCATCGATCAGGCGCGACATGGGTTCGGCGAATTTAGACATTCAGTGAATTCGGGAATCGAGTAATTGTGTAATTGAAAGACCTTCTAGAGCATTGTAGCTGGTGGCGGAAACGAGTGGTTTTAATTGCCCAATTACCAATTTCTCAATTACTCAGTCGCTTTTCAGGAGCGTGTATTCGAAGTCGTACGAGTGCTTGCCGTCCGGGGCGATTGAGATGTTCATCTTGCCCGCGATGCCGGCGAGTTCCCCCGTGCCGGAGTCGGGGACAACGCTGATCGAAAGAGTGGGGGCACTCTTCGTCATGACGCCCGTATGGTGGAGCGCGAAGCTTCCGGCTTTGCCCTTCAATGTTCCCGCGAACGTTTCAATGGCAACATAGACTCCAGATGATTTCGCGCTACCGGCCGCGAGCATTTGTCCTTTCGAAGAGCCGTCGAGGTCACCCTGATATTGCTTGTCGAGCAACATGCGGGTGACGCCGTCGTTGAGTTTGTCGTCTTGTGGAGTAATTCTTACGTCGAAGGGTCCGGTGGCGTGCATGATCGTTCCTTTCGGGGATGGACTTTGGCTAAAGGAAATTAAGAGCGCGAAAAGCGCAATGAGCGCTGTAATCAAGGATCACAGCCCGCCGATGCCCAAGCCGCCGAGCATTCCGCCGACCGTGGACTGCATCTGCGCGTCAATTTTCCGGGCAGCCTCATTGATGGCGGCCAGGACGAGATCCTGCAGCATCTCGACATCGCCGGTCTTCACAGCTTCAGGATCGATCTTCAGGCTGAGGAGCTGCTTGCGGCCGTCCATTTTGACGGTAACTGTTCCTCCGCCGGACGTGGCTTCGACCACGGTCTCCTGCATTTTCTTTTGCAGGGATTCATATTGCGCCTTGGCCTTCGACATCAGATCTTGCAGATTGAAACCACCCATGGGGATATTTGTCCTTGATGATTTACATCGCTGGCTTGGATTGGGAAATTGAGAAATTTGGACGTGCAAAAGCTCTGAGCGGCGCTTCAAATTTTCAATTTCCCGATTACCAAATTACTCAATTCCTCAATTCCTCAATCCTTCGTCACCGCTTGTCTCTGTAGTCGATCACGGTACGAATCTCCGCGCCGAATTTTTCCTGCATGCGGCGGACGACCGGATCTTGCTCCGCGCGGCCGCGGCCTCCAGGGCCGGGGGCAAACTTCGGCGTCCCGTTTTTCTTCTCCGGCGGACTTACATTCGCCCCTGGAATTACTTTCAGTTTCACTGGACGGCCAAGAACTCCGCTGGCGGCGGCGATCGCCAACCGTTTGGCGTCTGCGCTCAGCGACATGTCAATGATGGTTTGCGACTCCGCGATCTTGATAACCACTTCGTTGCCTTCGACGCTCCAATGTCCGTCAGAGAGCATGGCGACGAGGATGCGCTGATTATTGTCGGCGAGGGCTTGAAGGACTCCTGTTTGGAGCCTTTCGATGTCGGGGGCGGAGGCGGTTGTGGCGTTCGCTTGCGGTTGCGATGCAGGTTCGGACAGCAATTGGTGCTGGCGTTCGGCTTCTGACACAGCGTCGACAGAGACATTATGAGCAACGTCTCTACGATCAGAAACCGGATCGGAGATCGGCACAGGAATTGGAGCCTGCGCAGGGGCGGCGGAGCCCATGATTACCGGTTCACTCTGCATGGATGTCGCGACGATTCGCGGGCCGGGCGCTGGCGTTGAAGACAAGCTGTCTTCCTGACGCGGCGTGCCTTTGCGAGCTGAGTCGGCGGCAAAGGGGGAGACGAAGTTTTGTCTGGGGGCTTCCGGCTTCCGGCTTGCGGCTTCCGGTTGTGAAACGATTGTAGGGCGCGAGGCTGGTTTCGCGGCCGCTGGACCGCCTCCAGACTTTGTTGTATTCGCAACTTCGCTCAGCAACTGCTCAATCGGCAGCAGCTTCTGCGCGTGGGCCATCTTCAGCAGCCCGAGCTCCAGATGGAAGCGCTGCTCCTGCTTATAGCCGAGTTCGGAATGCGTGCGAAGCATGATTTGCAGATGGCGAGTGAGGTCTTCTTCGCCGAAAAGTTCTGCGACGCGGGCAACCCGCTCGCGCTCTTCGCTGGAAATCTGCAACAGAGACGAATCTTTTCCCGCGATTTTCGCGACCGTCGCGTTGCGCAGGAATCGCACCATCTGGCGGGCGAAGTGCGTGGGGCTGTGGCCTTCGCTGATGAGCTGGTCGACTTGCCGCAGAACTTCCTGGCTGTTGCTCTGCGAGACGGCATGCATCACTTGTTCAAGGATGTGCGCGGGGGCGGCGCCCACCAGGTTGCGGACTGCATCGGCGGTAAGTTTGCCGCTTGAGGATGCGATCGCCTGGTCAAGGATTGAGAGCGCGTCGCGCATGGAGCCGTCGCCAGCCTCGGCCAGGAGGGCGAGTGCGTCGTTATCAGCTTCTATCCTTTCGCGCTGCGTGAGGTCTCGAAGCTGGCCGACGATATCGTCGAACTTTACCGCCCGAAAACTGAAGTGCTGGCAGCGCGAGCGGATGGTCTGCGGAATGTCCTCGGGCTGCGTGGTAGCCAGCATGAAGACGATGTGATCGGGAGGCTCTTCGAGCGTCTTGAGCAGAGCGTTGAAGGCGGCGTCGGTGATCTGGTGGGCTTCGTCGAGGATATAGATCTTGAAGCGATCGCGGGCCGGGCGGTAGCGGGCAGCCTCGCGCAATTCACGGATTTCGTCGATGCCGCGGTTAGTGGCGGCGTCGATTTCGATTACGTCCACGGAATTGCCTGCGCGGATTTCCGTACACGATTCGCAGACGCCGCAGGGCTCGGGAACCGGATGATCTTTCGAGCGGCAGTTCAGAGCGGCAGCGAGGATGCGGGCAACCGTAGTCTTTCCGATGCCCCGATGTCCGCTGAAAATGTAGCCGTGGGCGGTGCGTCCCTGCTCGATCGCGTTCTGGAGGGTGCGGGTGACGTGTTCCTGTCCGATGACCTCGGAGAACTTCTGCGGACGGTATTTGCGGGCGAGGACGGTGTAGGACATGCGGCGAAGTTCCGATTATACGTGATGAATTTTGCCGGGAAGCTTGTGAAAAGCGAGATCAGGGTAAGCGGTAGGTTCTAGCTGGGAAAATCCCCACTTCTCGCAAAAACCGCGAAAAATGGGGCGCCCGCCTGAGCTTGGATTGCCTTCGGGGTTGCGCCCGGACAGCGCACGCGATAGGCTAGTTCGACAAAATTGTGCGAGTCGGCCGCATCCTGCATCGTTTGCGGCCGTGTCAGGAGAGAGTTATGCAACTGAAACTTTCGAAGCGGACCGTCGACGGGATTCTCGTGATCCAGTGCAACGGCCGGATCGTATTCGGAGAAGAGTCTTCATTGCTGCGCGAGGACGTGAAGAAGGCGATTGCGGACGGCAGCAAGCGCATCGTACTGAACCTTGGCGAAGTAAACTACATCGATTCGGGCGGGCTGGGAACTCTTGTGGCGCTTCACACGACGGCCCACAACGCAGGAGCGACTATCAAGCTGGCGAATCTCACCAAGCGCGTGGGTGATCTGCTGCAAGTGACGAAGCTGCTCACGGTCTTTGAAGTTCACAATTCGGAATACGAAGCGCTGGAAGCGTTCCGCACTGCTGCGTAAATTGCGTCTCACTACTCGCCTCGACGCGAGAAATGGAGCCTCGTTCTAAGTCCGCCCGCGCATGCTTCTACGCGTTGTGTTCGTGTTATGTCTGGTGGTGAGTGCGAGTGGATACGTGTCTCCGCCGGTGGCGCTCGCCATCGGGCTGGTATTCGGACTAGTTTTCACCAATCCTTTTCCGGCGAAAACGCGGCGGATCTCCAAATTCTTGCTCCAAGCCTCGGTAGTTGGGCTGGGCTTCGGAATGAACCTGCACGAAGTTCTGCACGCCGGCCGGAGTGGATTTATCTATACGCTCCTTGGAATCACCTTTGCGCTGACGCTAGGGATGGCGCTCGGTGCTCTTTTTAAAGTAAAGCGCGTTCCGGCATTTCTGATTTCTACGGGCACGGCGATTTGCGGCGGCAGCGCGATTGCCGCTGTAGGGCCGATCACTCAGGCCAGCGACGAAGAGATGGCGGTGGCGCTGGGCACCGTATTCGTGCTGAACTCGATCGCGCTATTGATATTTCCCTACATCGGAACCGCGCTGAAGCTGTCGCAGACACAGTTCGGATTGTGGGCGGCACTGGCCATCCACGACACGAGTTCGGTAGTGGGAGCGGCTGCAAAATACGGCGTAATCGCGCTAGGCATCGCAACCACGGTGAAGCTGGCACGGGCGCTGTGGATTGTCCCGGTGTCGCTGGGTACGGCATTGGTGCGGGGCGCGAAGGCGAAGATTGATTGGCCGTGGTTTATTGGATTCTTTTGCCTCGCGGCGGTCTGCAATACCTATTTGCCGGCGGGTGCGCATATTTATTCCATCGCGGTGAAGCTCGCAAAGCTGGGGTTGACGGCTACGCTTTTCTTGATCGGTAGCGGAATTTCGATTGCCACATTGAAGCGCGTAGGGCATCGTCCATTGCTTCAAGGGATTCTGCTGTGGCTGATCGTTTCGGTTGTGTCACTGTGGTGCATCTGGAAAGGATTGATCGCGCTGTGAAGAAGGCGCGCCCCAAGCAGAAGCCTGACAGTGGAAGCGCGATTCTCAAAATCGAACGCGCGATTCGCGCGATTCCGCGCGGGAAAGTCTCGACTTATGGCTGCGTCGCCCGGGCAGCGGGTTTGCCCGGAGCCGCACGGATGGTTGCTCGCGTCTTACGCCGCGGCTTTGGATTGCCCTGGCAGCGCGTATTAGGCGCCGGCGGACAGATCAAATTGACCGGCGATTCCGCGATGGAGCAGCGCTTTCGGCTTGAGGCTGAGGGCGTGCGTTTTCGCGGACGCAAGGTGGATATGAAAGCGCACGAGTGGAAGGCGAAGGCTTCGCGTTCAAGCTCAAAGAAGTAAAAACTTAGCCGCGCTTGCGCGGCGGACAGCCGGGGCGACTGTCCTGCATTCACCCACTACTCAGCCCTGTTTCTTGAATTGCTCGTCGATCTCGACCTGATATCCCGTGACCATTTTGTTGGTTTCATTCGCCATTCCGACTACGGCCATCAATTCCTTGAACATGGCGTCGGTCATCCCTTTCTTTTGCGCTGAGACGGTGTGCGAGGCGATGCAGTAGTGGCACTGGTTGGTCACGCTGACGGCGACGTAGATCAATTCTTTGATCAGCGGGTCGAGTGCGCCCGGCGCCATAATCTGCTTGCCGTCTTCCCATGTGCGCTTGAGTGTCGCAGGGTCGTGGGCGATGGCCTTCCAGAAATTATTGATCCAGTCAGTCTTGCGGGTAGCCATGATGTCGTCGTAAACGGCACGGACTTCGGGGCTGGCGTCTTTATATTCGATAAAGCCAAGAGTAGACATTATTCTTTTCTCGCTTTCTGGAATTCGCTCACCACAGAGTCACAGAGCCACAGAGAAAACATTTCTAGTTTGGGTTTTTCTCTGTCGCCGCGGTGAATGATTATTTTGGGAGTTCTCCATTTAGCAAATCTTCGAGCTTTGCCGCAGGTACACGCACTCCAACGTAGAACTGGCCGAACAGCGCGTAGACGGCGCTCACTTCGTCGAAGCGCATCTCATAGATCAGTTTCTTGAAGACCAGCGGATTGTCGGCAAAGAGATCAACTCCCCACTCCCAATCATCAAAGCCGATCGAGCCGGTGATGATCTGTTTCACTTGTCCGGCATAGCGGCGGCCGATCATGCCATGGTCGTTCATCTGGCGGGCACGTTCTTCGATAGACAGTTTGTACCAGTTCTTATCTTCACCACGGCGGCGGTCCATGGGATAGAAGCATGCGTATCGATTGGGTGGAATGTCCGGATAGAGCCGCGGCTGCATCGCTTCCCGATGGCGATTCAGCTTGCATTCAACTTCGGCTTTCCACTGGTCGGAATACAGCTGGATGCCCTGGTCGATCAACTCCTTATAGATTTTTAGCGTCGAATCGTAGAGGCCGAGTTCGATAATCGAAAGATAAGAAGTCGTCGCCTCGAGATAGTCGCTTACGCGCAGGTTCGCGATTTCCAGTTCGGCTTGATTCAAATCTGCGAACGACTCGCGGAAGTGAATCAGCATCAAATCGCCCTTGTGACCGATGAGCGAGAAAAGCGCGGATTGTCCAGGCGAACGCTTTTCCATGGCTTCCAAGGCCTTTGATGCTTCCTGGGCGATCACAGATTTTTCAGCTGTGGGAAGGGCACGCCACGCCGAGCGCCGGAAGCGCATCATCTGGTGCAGAACGCTGTAACCTTCGGTAGTGAGCGGGACGGCGGGAAAATCCGCGTCTACTCGCGGCTGAATTTGGTGCGACGTCGTCATAAAGGGCCTTCCGGGAGTATTAAACCAAACAGAGTATTGTACGCGGTTAGGACTACCGGGCAGAAAACCGCGAGACCTCCCATACGCGGAAGGCACAGAGGAAGGAGCGGAATGCAAGAGTGAGAAACGCGCACTCCTGGTATTGACAATGTTATGAAAAGCAGCTTTGATACATTGCTGCAAGCATCCACTAACGCGATTTAGTAGAAGATGCACTCACGCCGAGGAGGGCGCCACGTTGATGATGTCTTCGATCTCCTACCGCCGCGGTCTGCGATTCATGCGAGCAGTGAACGGAATTCAGTGCCTGTTCGCGCTTGGACTGCTTGGCATTGCGGGCGCTGCTCCGGCCCAGACAGCTGCCCAGACGGCAAGTGTAAGGCGAAGCAGTGGCATCGATAATCCGGCGATCGAGAAGCGTGTTGATTCTCTCCTGAAGCAGATGACGATGGAGGAGAAAATCGGGCAACTCGTGCAATATTCCGCCGGCCAGCCCACTGGTCCGGGAACCGGGCGCACCGACTATGTAGACATGATCGCCCACGGGCAAATCGGGTCCCTGTTCAACGTAACTGATCCGCATCAGATCAACACCTACCAGCACATCGCGATGGAGAAGACCCGTCTGCACATTCCGATCCTGTTCGGGCTCGACGTGATTCACGGATTCAAGACGGAGTTTCCGATTCCTCTGGGACTGGCTTCGACCTGGGATCCATCGCTTGTAGAAAAGGCGGCGCACGTGGCGGCGATGGAGGCTGCGGCCGACGGAATTCGCTGGACCTTCCATCCGATGGTAGATATCGCGCGCGATGCGCGCTGGGGACGCATGTCCGAAGGCGCGGGTGAAGATCCTTTTCTGGGATCGGCAATGGCGGCCGCATACGTTCGTGGCTATCAAGGTTCGCGGCTGGATGCTCCTGACACCATGGCGGCATGCGTGAAACATTTTGTCGGCTACGGCGCGGCCGAAGGCGGGCGCGACTACAACACGACTGAGATTACCGAGCACACTCTACGCGAATACTACCTGCCTCCATTTCACGCGGCAGAAGAAGCGGGTGCGGCCACGTTCATGAGTGCATTCAACGCGCTGGGCGGAACACCCTCTACGGCGAATGCCTTTACCTTGAAGCAGGTCCTCAAGAAAGAATGGGGATTCCGCGGATTTGTGGTCAGCGACTGGAATTCGATCGGAGAACTAATCCCGCAGGGCATCGCCAACGACGGCGAGACCGCAGCTCGCAAGGCATTTCTGGCCGGCGTGGATATGGACATGGTCAGCAGCTTTTATCACGACAACCTGCAAAAGATCGTCCGCTCTGGACAGGCGACCCAGGCTGAACTCAATGACTCCGTCCGGCGCGTGCTGCGCGTGAAGTTTGCGCTGGGTTTGTTCGAGCATCCGTTTGTCGACGAGGCCGCGGCCCCGAAGGCGTTATTTCATCCCGATAGCCTTGCGACCGCGCAAACAGCGGCGGAACGCTCGTTCGTGTTGTTGAAGAACGCGAATGGATCGGATGGCAAGCCGCTGCTTCCTCTCTCCAAAGGAAGGAAAATCGCGGTGATCGGGCCGCTCGGAGATGACTCGACGTATCCCGATGGCGCGCCGGACTACGCTGGTCCGCGCACTTCATTTTCGACGTCGCTGGCGGAACGAATTGGCAAAGACCACGTTTCGCGATTCAAGGGAACTGGAATTCTTAACGGCGCCGACGCAGAAATCGCCGAAGCAGTAGCGGGCGCACAGCAAGCCGATCTTGCGATTCTGGCTTTGGGCGAAACGCAGGACATGAGCGGAGAAGCGGCATCGCGCGCGCATTTGGGCCTGCCGGGCAAACAGGAAGAATTGCTGGAAAAAGTCATGGCCACGGGAAAACCTGTCGTGTTGATTCTGTTCAGCGGACGTCCGCTGACATTGCCGTGGGCGTTTGAACATGTGCCGGCGGTAATGGCAGCCTGGTTTCCAGGAATCAGCGGCGGACCTGCGCTGGTGCGAACGCTCTTCGGGGACGTAAACCCGAGCGGGAGGCTCGTCGTAAGCTGGCCGCGCAGCGTGGGACAGGAACCGCTCTACTACAACGCGCTCGATACCGGACGTCCGCCAATTGGGATTGACCTGACTAAACCTCCCCACGATGTGCCAAGCAGGTATGTCTCGCGCTACATCGATGAGCAGAACTCGCCGCAGTTTCCATTTGGATATGGTGAGTCATACACGACATTTTCATTCGGCGCGACGAACATCAGTACGCCGAAGCTGAGCGCTTCGGCCTTGAACAGGAATTTGAAAGGTGCGGCTGCAATGGTAGCCGAGGCCGACATCACCAATACAGGCTCGCGCAGCGCAGATGAACTCGTGCAGCTTTACATCCGCTTGCAAGGGACAAGCGTCGCCGAACCGGTCCGCGCGCTAAAGGCATTCCAGACCGTGCCGCTCGCGCCCGGCGAAACGAAGCACGTTAAATTTGAGTTGAAGCCGGAAACATTTGCCTTCTGGAACAGCAAGGACCAATTCGCAGCCGAGCCTTCGAAGTTGACGGTCTGGATCAGCCCCGACTCGGCACATGGCACGCCCGCAGAAGCGGAGATCCTGCCCTAGGAATCGTCGCCGCTTTTCCCATTTCGGGAACGCCCACCAAAAAATTCCCAAATATCCTCAAATATCCCTTCCGCCACACCCGTACTAGCCCTAAACTAATCTTGGAAAATTTCAACCATTCAGGCGGAGCCCCCGGGCTCCGCCTTTGTCATGCTGGATTTTTTCAGCTTAGCGATGAAGGACAGCAATGTGCCGGGTGCCCCATCTCTCTCGCGTTTTGTGCGAGAGGGTGGGGATTTTGATCTTCGCAAAATCAGGAGCCTCTACAATGCCAGGCAACGACCGCGGTGCTCGCAATCCGAACTCGCGCGAAACCACGCCCAGCAAGCGCCATCCCCTCGCCCCGCGCAAGAATACCAAGATCACCGGAGAGCGCTCCGAAGCCAACTTCCTCAACCGCGCCGCCTCCCTCGGATTCGGTGTCGCCAAGCCCTGGGGCGACAGCCTCCGCTACGACTTCGTCCTCGACAACGGAGAACGCCTCTGGCGCGTTCAGGTCAAGTGCACCGAATGCCTGCGCGCCCAGGCCTACGAAACCCGCGCCACCTACACCACCGGCAAAGGACGCGCCGTCTACACCCGCGCCGACATAGATTTCATCGCCGCCCACATAGTCCCGCTAGATATCTGGTACATCCTCCCGGTAGAGGTCTGCGAGCCCGCTCCCATGCTCCGCTTCTACCCACATCGCGAAGCCAAAAAGATGCGCCTCGAGCAATACCGCGAAGCCTGGCACCAACTCCAATCCCCAGGCAAAAAGACTGACGGGCCGATAGACATCTACGCCAGCGCCGACGACGAATTACCGAATCTGACGTGGCTCAGCCCGCGCCCAAACCGAATCTGAAGGACAAGATACTGCATGAACTTACAAAAATGCTTTGTGATTCCAACTCACATAAGGGTTGTCGTCCTGAGATAAGGATTGTCATTCCGAG
>DATAUY010000187.1:0-32106 GCA_036268025.1 Candidatus Sulfotelmatobacter sp.
GGCACACGAGCCTGGACAAACGTCATGCAAATTGGGGAACCTCTGTGGCAGGTTCCCCGATTTTATTGGTTGCAAACTGCGAATAAGACTCGCGCTTCACTCGCGGCGCTCTGGGCCGCCAAACGAAGCAAACCTGGAGTCATCCGCAAGTCTTGCGAGGCTCGGGTTTTGCGAACCAGTTGCTTAATTTACTGTGTGGGTCAAACCGGCTGACTCTTCGTCCCGTCCGGTACCGGCAAAATCCGCGTTGCCCTCGTACACAGCCCTGATCGAGTGTGTGCCGAAGTCCAGCGTTGAGACTGTGAAGTGAGCGACGCCGCTTCGCAACGTTGCACTTCCCAGCACCTCTTCGCCTCTCATGAATCGGACCTTGCCACCATCCGGCGGAGCGCCGTCGCCTGACGTCACGACTGCGGTGAATCTTACTGGCTGGCCATACACCGACGAATTCAATGAAGCGTGGATTTCAGTTGAGGTCGATGCTTTGGCAATGGTAACCGTCTTGCTGACGCAGCTAGAGCTACAACTTGCGCCGAATGCGCCACCGGCTGATTGGGCATTCCAAATCTTGATGTCTTCCTTATTGCCTACTGCGAGCGTGAAATTGCTCGTGCCCCACTTTCCAGCGAATCCTCCCAGCGTGATCTTGGTATTGGTCCAGCTATTCACAATGAGAGTGACGGTGTCCGAATCCGGTGAAAATCCCGCTTCCCACTTTTTCGTTTGGTCATCGAGGCTGATGAACTTGGTAGTGCCCGTATAGGCTTTGTGCGTACCAAACCCGGAGCCTGTGATGGTGATGGTCTGGTGTTCGGCGGTCGTGATTTTGCTGACCGAGGTTATTTTGGGAGTTGTCGCATCCGATTGAGCAGCAACCAACGATGCTGCCGCAACGATGCCGATCAAGAGGATGGAGCGAGGCCTAGTAATGATTTTTGCCACGTGACATTTCTCCTATCAGGAATTTTGATTGGGGCCCGGAAGCTGAAGGCGCTGATTGTGGTCAAAAACAGAAGGGTCGTCAAGGATGAAGGATTTTGCACGCGTAGAGTGGGGCACCCTTTTTCCTGGCCGTGGATGCGAGATCGAACCCCTGTGCCGCGCGGCCTAGTGTTTTTTCATGTTCATCGGTCTGCTTTTTTCCTGGCAGAGTCCGGAGTGCAACCGCGACTTGCGATCTGAGTAAGTTCCGGCGAGGCTGTTTTCTCCGTTAGGACTCAGGGTGGCGCAGTATTCCACGGTGTGGTTTTCGGAAAGTAGCAGGAATAGCCGCTTGCCGCTGACTACGCCTACGATCTCGTATCCGCCTCCGTTGCCGCTTACTTCCCGGCTTCCTTCGGGCTGGATCAGGTGAAAGGCGCCCCATTCCTCAGAATCCCACGCGCCGTTCACATTGATCGCAGCCGGATCCTTTTGGGAGTCAAGCCACGCCTTGCCTTCTACCTCGACCTTGGCAGCCGCCAGAGAAATCGGGAAGGAAATGCAGAGCAATAGCAAAATCACCGTGAATGTTAGTTGTTTCATGAGCGATGTCCCCTTTCTACTTCCCGGCGTGGGCCGGAAGGCTTACGGTGTTGTCAAATGCACGGGCCTACTTTGGATATCCGATCAGATAGGTGACTGGCGCTCTTTTGCCTGCAAGCTCACCGATCTGCCACTTGTATCGAGAAGTGGTCAATTTTTCTACGATCTCACGCAGTTCCTGTGGCCGATATGTCCGCAGGCACGACACGACTCCATCGAATATCAAGACCAACGGAATAATCGGAATCAAATAGGTCCACAGCAATCGCGACCAGCGGAACGGGCGAATCCTCGGAGTATGGACGAACATCAGTAGAACTCCGGCAAGCATAAGGGCGATCGTCGACGGAGTCCGCTTGGTGATCTCAAATATGCCGACGCCTTCACCTGCATCGACGGCGTTTTGCAGAATAGCGCGAGCATCCTCCGGCGAAAAATGATGGAACGACGTAAACATCGTTCGCAGGCCCTTGAGTGTACGGGGAACGCTTATCGCGTCAACCGATTCCGGATAGTAATGAATGTGGCGGTCCGAAGAGGCGCTTATCCTTTCGAATGCCTCGAGATTCGGATATTTGTCCGTGAGCCAAATCTGAAGGCCCGAGGAATCTCCTCCGCTGTCCCGGCATCGCAGCTGTTGAGCAAGATCCAACCAGGGACCGCCACCGCCAGAACACATATCGACGATCGATTGTGTGGCGTTCGCCCCGTTGCCAGTTGAATCAATCACGCTTTGTAGCAGAGGAGCGATGGGCTCATACGCCCGTAAGAGGTTGAACCCGAACTGAAGCGCATCGGTAACGTCAGCTCGGAGCGATGACGGAAACCACGGTTGTTCGTGGAGTTCAATGAACTGTACGCGACGCATGGCAACTTAGCTGGCTAGTTTGGTACGAACATTCTTGTTCAAATCCGCAAATGGTGACGCAATTTGGCTTACGCTTTGGGGCCGGTTGAGCGGGAGATCCCTTCGGCTTCGCTCAGGGCAGGCTCTTCGCTCCGCTGAAAAGCGCTGCGCTCAGGATGACACAGCCGTATTAAAGGCCGAGATGCACCACTACCAAAAGGGTTATCCAAGGATACAAAGCTTTTCATTCAGGCCCGAGCAATCGTTGCACCCCAGGTGAAGCCGATTCCAGCCGATGCGAACAGTAACAATTGCCCAGGACGAATCATCCCTTCGCGCCGCATATTCACATAATTGATGACCAGATCGCTGGCAAAAGTGTGGCCATACTCCGCCATGGGAGTTGGCGGCAGACTGCCCCTGGGTCGTCCCACCATCTTGCAGAAGCCCTCGCGGTCCCGCCGGCTGATGTTCGAATAGATGAAGTGGTCGATATCGTTCAAGCTCAAGGAAGCCGCCGCCAGAGCCTTATTCACCGTCAGAAGCATGTTGAGAAAGTAGACCGGCATGACCTCTCGCTCCATGCATAGGGCATCGACAACAATATCGACGTGGCCATTGGTTCTCACCATCGTTATAGCATTATGAAGATGGCCGAGCGTCATGGCTTCGACGCTCAACAGCAACGGGCCCTGGGTTAACGGCGCTTGAATTGAGAAGCTTTGGGTGCCCTCGCGGCGCAGGATTACGGCACTGCCGGCGTCGCCGTGGATGGTAATTGGAAGTAGCGAGCGATTTCCTTCAGGGGCGGCGTCGCCCGTTACCAGCAGCACAGTCTGAATGCTTTCATCGGTGGACATCCAGCCCATCGCAGTCTTGATTGCGACGTGAAGTCCTGCACATCCGCCGACTTTGAAACTCAAGATCATTGAAGTCTCAGCTCCCAGATCGGCGCTGAGTCGGTGTGCGAACGAGAGACCCTGAGTTTTGTCGCTGGGCGAGCTCTCGCTGGACGAGTTCTCGTTGGACCAGCTTTCGCTGGACCAAGTGCTGTAATCCAGGATGAGGTTGATGTCCCGCGCTGTTATTGCCGCTTCGGCTACCGCTTTGGAAGCGGCTTCGAGAACCAAGCCATAGAGTTGTTTGGCGCCGCACACGCGGACACGATTCAGTCCGAGGCCTTCGACGGCCTTTCGTCTGGACTCCGGACTCAATGGAGAAAGCGATCTCTCCACTCGAGTTCGTTCCCGCTCGAAGACTTCTTCCACAGACTCATCGTCGGGTGGAACAGCGTATGCCGCGGCTGCAATTCGCACATTCATATTCAAGGCAACTGCATAAGAAGTGCCGCAAATCCATTGTCGCCAGCTGTTGCTAAAAACAGGGCTTGTCCACCGATTGGACGGCTGCTTAATGCCAGAATCAAATGAAAAAGAGCGCCCGTACCGGCGAGACCCTGGGCGAACGCCTGCGACGCGATGATAGCAGCGCTATCGCCGGAAACCTCGCGGGCCAGGGCGGTAATAGGACTCGTTGCGCAAGGCGCACCATTCCCGCTACAGATTGTAAGACTCGGGACAGAGTCCCCGAGCATCTGCCGGATGATCTCCGCCCTTTGACCGCTTGCTGCCCAACGGCCCGAGTTGATTTGAGCATAAACCCGAGTGCCGGAGCGGGCACCTGATTGAAGATCCCTGCGGCTGGACGATTCCATCACCACTGCGGCTACACCTTCGCCAGGGATAAAACCAGCGGATTCCGCAAAAGGGTTCGAATTGTAGCAAGCCGGCGACAGCAGTCCTGCGACCTCATACCATGCATAGAGGGTTGGCGCCAGCGCGTCACCCGCGAGGACAACGACTAAGTCGGCCTGACCATGGCGAAGCAGAGAAGCTGCTTGAATTAGTGCGGTTTCGCCCGCAAAGTCCTTGTTGCTCACTGTGACATTAGGTCCGCGCAGGCCCTGAACCAAAGATACGTGACTGGCCGGAGAACTGGGTAGAGTCTCGGGAAAGGTACTGGGATCGGTTCCGTTCCAGCCATTCGCGGCGGCGCTGAGGTAGAACGCTTCCGTAAGGTCAACACACCCGTAGGCTGTGGCGAAGACCACTGCGACCCGGGATCGGTCCACCTGACTTAGGTCGATACCAGCATCCTTGATCGCCAGGGAAGAAGCCACCAAGGCCCAGGCCGACAGGCGATCAAGGCGCCTTGTCTTCAGGCCCGGCACCACGCTGGCGGGGCGAAAGGGTTGTACGACAAAGGCTCTCCTGAGCCCGTTGGTTTGCCAGGCGGTGATAGCACTGGGTTCCAAAGGACACGGTGGAATTATTCCTGCGAGCGGGCCGTAAGGACTCACCGAACCGAGACCCGTAATGGCGACGGGAGGCAAATTCCGAGTCATGAGAGGCCACTTGCGAATATGAGCACGGTGTTGCTGCCGCCAAAGCCACTGGAAGCCGACATGGCCAGCGGAAGCGGCTGGCGTTTCACTTCTCCCCTTAGCCAGTCAATGCCGGAACTCTCGATTGGATCGGTGAGCCGCAGCGTTGGAAGGAGCGATCCCGAACGCGTGGCCATGATCGTAATCGCTGCTTCTAAAGCGCCGGCCGCGCCCAGACAGTGTCCGAAATACGACTTGGTCGAAGATACGGGAATGGGGTGCCGGCGCCCGCGGAATGCTGTCTCGTAGGCTTTGGCTTCAGCGATATCATTAAGAGGTGTGCCCGTGCCGTGGGCATTCACATACCCGATCTCGTCGCCGCTGACCTCAGCCATTTCCATGGAAAGGCATATGCAATCGGCCAATCCGGCTCCCTGTTTTTCTGGCGCGGTAGTATGAAATGCATCGTTGTTCATGGCCCATCCCCGCAACACCGCGAGAACGTTGGCATTACGTGCGGTGGCTCCGGCCAGCGTTTCGAGGATGAGAACTGCGGATCCTTCGCCCACGTTCAGGCCCTTGCGATTCTGGTCAAAGGGAGAACAGGGGTCTGGGTCTAGCGCTTGTAGGGAGTTAAATCCGCTCAACGTGAACGGGCACAGGGGATCGCTGCCTCCAGCCAGGATTATGGGCGCATCACCGTCGAGGAGCATGTTGGCAGCGAGCGCGATTGCCATTGCTCCGGAAGCGCAAGCCACAGAGACGGCGCAGCGCGGTCCGCCAATCCCGAAACGGTCACCAACGGCGTCGGCAACGTGGGCAAACGGATATGACGCGCCCCGCAAGAGACCACCAGGGCGCCGATACCAAGCTGCGGGATCTTTGGCGATTCCGGTATCGATCTCGGTCAAACCCCCGACTGTGTTCGCCATCACGACGCCGCTCTCACGGAAAGCAGAGCTATCGCAACCCGAATTCGCGATTGCATCGTGGGTCGCCACCATCGCGAGTTGATCGGTGCGCGAGTAGCGGGAACTGGAGTCTTCCGGCCCGATCGGCAATCCCGCGACCCGGGCAGTTGTTCCTTCGAAGCCGGGATATACATCTTTCGTGCGCGCCAGACAGGACTTGCCTGCTAGCATGCCCGCCTGGAGACATTCCAGTCCGATGCCATACGGGCTGACGACCCCGACACCAGTAATTACGATAGTTTTGTCGATATCAGGCAATAGAGATAACCGGCCAGGAATAAAAATTCAATCACCGATCGTGATAGGCCGTCAACGTGTTTTCCAGAAACGGACGGCCTTATCGTCCACCCGGCTTGAGGCCGCGACCTTTCAAAACCAAAGCTGTAAGCGATTTTTTCAGCAAACTATACAGCCGCGCGCGTCATCGCAGGTTCTTGCGGCACGGCTGAAGCGTTCCCTGATACGAACCTGGTTCGAACCTCACACCGCGTGATAGGAACCTTCAACAGCTTCGGGTCAGCCCCGTCCGATTTATTCGGTACGGAGGGCTTTCATGGGTTCAATGCTGGCGGCGCGGCGGGCTGGGATGAATCCAGCGAGGGCTGCGAAGGCGGAGAGAACTATCACGGCTCCGATCATGGTTAGGGGGTCGTAGGCATGGACGCCATAGAGTTGGCTTTTCATTAGGCGTCCGCCGAGGAGAGCGACCGGAACGCCGATGGCGAGGCCGAGGCCGACGAGCAGCAGCGCTTTGCTAAGGATGAGCACCAGGACTTTGCCCCGATCTGCGCCCAGCGCCATGCGCAGGCCGATTTCGCTGGTGCGGCGCGCGACGGAGTAGGCGGTAATGCCGTAAAGTCCGACGGAGGCGAGCGCGAGGGCCAGCAGGCCAAAAAGGCCGGTCAGGCGTGCAATGAGGCGCTCCTGATCGAAGTTATCGGCGACCTGGTGGTCGAGGGCACGGAAATCCGTCACAGTCAGGTCGGGATTGATGCTGGCCAGCGTTCGGCGCGACATGGATTCAAGGGCAGACGCGTCGCCCACAAATTGGACGGTTACCGAGTTGGGAAACATTGAACGGCTCTCGGCGGTGATCGCGCTGCGTTCGCTCAGTGTTTTGTTGAGCTGCGTGATCGGGCGGAAATACATGGGCCGATATTCGTCGCGAGGATTGTTGTATTTGGCGTCGGCCACAACACCGACAATTTCGTAGTCGCCGGCGTATTTCTGGTCGAACGTTCCGAAATGGCGGCCAATTGGATCTTCCTTGGGAAAAAATTTCTTCACAAACGCCTGATTCACGACCGCGACCATGCGAGACGTGGCTGTGTCCTGCTCGGTGAAACCGCGCCCACGGACGACAGGCTGGCCGACGGTTTCAAAGAAATGCGGGCTCACCCGGTCCCATGAAGAGCCGTTATTGTCTTCCGGGCCGGGCGCGGGACGGCCTTCGATATGAACCCCTTCTCCCCAATTGTTTCCTTCCAATGTGCTGTAAAGGGCGATGCCCTCGCTCTTCACGCCCGGCAAAGCGGCGAAGTCCCGCTCGATCTGCTGGCTGAAGGCGCCAATGGTGTCGAGCTTATACCCTGCTCCCATTGGGTCGAAGTGAATCACGTAGCGATTCGCAGTGATCAGCCCGAAGTTCTGGTGCTCGAGATTGCGGAGGGTCTTGGTCATCAGGCCGGCCCCCACCAGTAAAACGAGCGAGAGCGCGGCCTGAAGGACGATCAAGGCTTTTTGCGGCACGAGTGAACGATCGCCGGTGGTGCGATTGATGCCGCGCAGAGCTTCAGCCGGATCGGCGTGGGACGAGATCCACGCCGGTACGATGCCGAAGATGACCCCTGTCGCCAGCGAGAGCAGGAACGCGAAGCCGAGCACGACCAGCGATGGGCTGGCATGAATCGTGATCTGGGTGGATTCCGGGAAGGCGAGATTCAGAATCAAGCGCGCACCGAGATAGGCGATGCCGATGCCGATGAGTCCTCCGGCACCAGCCAGCAAGACACTCTCGATCAGCAACTGACGGATCAGGATCTTGCGCGAAGCCCCAAGAGCAGTGCGGATCGATGTTTCCGCTTTACGCGTAGTTCCTCGCGCGAGCAGAAGGTTGGCGATGTTCGCGCATGCGACCAGCAGTACGAGCGCGGAGATAGCGGTCAGCATTTTCAAGCCATCTCCGACTTCCTGCTGCATGTTCTGAATTCCTCCGCCTCCCGGGGTAAGGATGACATGCTGCTTGGGGATCTCCCTTTCGCCTCCACCGACGCTGTAAGCGGTTTGGGTCGGCAACCACTGCCGCAGCGTGTTTGAGAGCTTTGCCTGCAGACTGCCGGGAGTGACTCCCGGTTTCACTCGGCCGAGCGCATAAAGCCAGTTTGTGTCGGCTTGTTTCAGAATGCTGGTCTGGCCTTCGAACAGGGGCTCGGCGTTCAGGGGAATCCAGAGAATTGGCGGTTGCGATGAGACGCGATCTCCGAAGAAACCGGGCGGAGCGATGCCGACGACGGTGACCGGCTGACCCTGGATGTGGAAGATCGAGCCGATGACGTTGGGATCAGCTGCGTGCGAGGATTGCCAGCCGCCGTAGCTCAGGACGGCGACGGGAGCAGCGCCGGGAACGTCGTCGGAGGGCTGGAGTATGCGTCCGGCGTAGGCTCCGATGCCGAAGGTCGCGAAGTAATTTCCAGAGACGTATTCCGTGCGCTCGGGCTTCGCGGCGTTGTTGCCGACGCGAACGTTCATCATGCCCTGCCCGGACTGGAAGGCGGCGAGTTGCTCGAACTCGGGAGTGTTGTCCTGGAAATGCCGGTAGAGTTCGTAGGAGAAAAGATCGAAGTCGCCGTCAGCGTTTTCGTATCCGCCGTTTACGCAGCAGTCGCTGTGGTCGCCGATGCGGTAGAGCGTGGCCGGATTGGCCACCGGGAGCGACGTGAGCAGGATCGCGTGGACGAGCGTAAAGATCGCGGTATTCGCGCCAATGCCGAGCGAGATGGTCAGAATGACGGTAGCGGCAAATCCGGGGGACTTCTGGAATTGGCGGAGGGCGAACTTGAGATCATTCATGGCTTATGAATTATGGACGGGAACGGGTAGTAAGAGGAAGCGGGTAGAGCGGATTCCTGCAGCTAGCGTCTTCTTCATCCAGGTCAAAAAAAGCAGGTTCCTCCCTTCGGTCGGAATGACAAACGTGCAAGAGCGGAATGACAACGTTTAGGGAGCGCGACTAGGGAGCGTGACAAGGGAAAAGCCTCTCGCTTACGCGAGAGGCTTTGGGGAGGGTTTGGGCGAGGCGCCCATTCCTTGAAACTTACTTCGGTTGCTGGGCCTGGTCGTTGCTCATCGCAGGCGCTCCGCTGTTGCTGGAGAGCTGCTCAAGGTCGTTTTTCAGGAGGCTGATTTCGACGCGGCCTCCGCTGACGTGCTTGCCCTTGCCCGCTTCATCGGTCGACGGCGCGGGCGCGTTGCCCATGCCAACGAGATAGATGCGATAGACCGGGATCTCATGATTGAGCACGAGGTAGCGCACGACCGACTCGGCCATCTTCTGCGAGTTCTGGATGGCAGTCTGTCCCTTGCCGGACGAGAAGCCCTGCACTTCGATGATGTAGCCGCGCTGTCCTTTTACGCCGCCGGCCATCTGGTCGAGGGCGTCCTTGGCGTTCTTGCTGAGGACGGTCTGGCCAGGACGGAAGCGGATTTCGGTCTGGTTCGAGGCCTTGTACTGGTCGATGTTGCTGACCACGTTTTCGACATTTTGCACGCGGCTGGTTACCTGCTGCGCGGACTGCTGCGCCGCAGTGGCTTTGTTGCCAGCGTCAACGGCGTGCTGGTCAGCTTCGTTGGCTTTGTCCGAAGCAAGCTTAATTCCGGCCGTGGCGCGCGAATCGGTGTCTTTGATCGCGGCGCTGTTGGCCGAGGTCAGCTGATCGAGTTCGTTGACGCGGTCGCGAATCGGTTCAGTCTGGCGCTGCACGTATTTCTTCCGGGCGAAGGGGTTCACGCGTCCCCAGAAGCCTTCACGAGACGGAGGTGCCAGAGGTGCTTTGCCGGTCGCGTTGGAAGTCGAGGAGGTCGACTGGGCAGCGGACTGGTTTTGATCAGACGAGGTGTTCTGCGCGAAGACCGGCATTGCGAGAACTGCGGCCAACGGCAGGGCGACGATTAGACGGTTGTTCATGATAACTTCCTCCGAGTTGAGGGAGCGATGGCTCCAACTGCTGCACGCCGTAGCGTGCTTGAAATATAGATTGCGTCCTTTGAAGCGATACGGAAAGCTAGCGTTTTTTGCTGAGCCGGCCAGCGCTGACGCAACGCCTGGCCTTTTGAGATCGAGGCGTCCAACATAACGCCTACTTGCTCTATTACAACTGTGATGCCAAATTGAGCTCTTGGGTTGAAGGGCTAACTGGTTGATAACTATGGATATTGTAGCTCCGGATTGGCGAGAAAAACAGCCAGACGCGCAAAGGCAGGGTAATTTTGGGAAACCTGATATAAAAACTTCGTGAAAAAACCTGCGCAGCGATGGCAAATTCACGCTGGTCGTTTGTCAAACCGTTTGGATTCCATGCGCAAAATGAGACGGAGGGAAGCTTGGTAACTGGTTACCTAAGTAGTCTTCGGGGAAGAATGTGGTTTCGGCCTGTGCTTGTTTTGGTGACTTTTTGTGCAGGGATTTGCAGTGCGGATTCGGCACCATCGCGAATTCCGCCGCAAAGAATGAAGGAGTATTCCGATCTCGCCGTGAACTGGCTGCAGCAGTATTTGCGCATTGATACGACGAACCCTCCGGGGAACGAAATGCGGGCGGTTGCGTTCTACAAGAAGATTCTGGATGCGGAGGGAATCGAGAATCGTGTGTTTGAGTTCACGCCGGGGCGCGGAGATTTGTGGGCGAGGATAGCTGCGAATGGCGGGGAAGAGAATCCCCACTTCTCGCAAAGAACGCGAGAAATGGGGCACCCGCGGCCCATCATCCTGCTCAACCATATGGATGTAGTGACCAGCGACGCTTCGCATTGGCGCGTGCCGCCGTTCAGTGGAGAGATCAAAGACGGCTATCTCTGGGGACGCGGCGCTCAGGACATGAAAGATGAAGGGCTGGCACAACTCGTCGTCATGGTGATGTTGAAGCGGGAGAAAGTTGCGCTCGATCGGGACGTGATTTTTCTCGCCGTTTCCGATGAAGAAGTAGATGGGAACGGCTCCGATTGGTTCATTGCGCATCAGAGGGATTTGCTGGGGAACGCGGAGTTTCTGATCAACGAAGGCGGCGAGAACCTGCTGGAAGACGGCAAGGTGAAATACGTCGGCGTCGATGTGGGCGAGAAGACCTCTTATTGGCTGCATGTAGTGGCGCATGGAAGGCCGGGGCATGGGTCGAGGCCGAACGCGGATTCGGCGCCGGTACGGCTGGTGCGAGCGCTGAATAAGATCATTGCCTACAAGACGCCGCTGCGTGTTTTGCCGGTGGTGGAGGAATTTCTGCGTGATATGGCGCAGTATGAGCCAACGCAGGAGGCGGCGTATTACCGCGATGTCGGTAAAGCGATCGAGGACAAGAAATTCCAGGAAGAAATCGAGAAGGATGAGTCACTCAATTTTCTTTTGCGCGACACGATTTCTCTGACGATGCTGGGCGGCTCGGGACAGACGAACGTGATTCCTCCGGAGGCGTGGGCGAATCTTGATGTCAGGATTTTGCCAGGAGGCGATCCGAAGGCGGTCCTGGAAACGCTCCGGAAGGTCGTTAACGATCCGAACGTGACGATCGAACCGCTGGAGCGGGAGTTTCGCATTGCGAATTATTCGGGCACGGACAATGCGCTATATGCGGCGATCCGCGAAGTTTCGGGCAAGTATTTTCCGGGAGCGCCGGTGGTGCCACACATTACGAGCGGTTATACCGAGAACCAGCGCTACCGGCCGCTGGGAATCATTGCTTACGGATTCAATCCGTATACCGCGACCGATGAAGAGGGAAACACCGAGCATGGAAACGACGAGCGGATTCGGGTGGAGGAAGTGCGGCGCGGGCCGGGGATTTTGTTTGATGTGGTGACGAGAGTGGCTGAGGCGAAATGAGATCAATCCTGTGGGGACAGCGGCCCTCGGCTGTCCGGTCGAGCGCAACTCGACTCTCTTCGTTTAATCACTGGAAGCCGCGGATCGTCATTTAATCACCCGAAGGCGCCGGGTCTTCGACCCGGGGACAGCCGAGGCGGCGGCTGTCCCTAGCTGGATCATCGGCTAACGTATTTTTCGTATTGCTCGAAGATGAAGTTGTCCGTCATGCCGGCGATGTAATCGCAGATTACGCGCGGCAGGGATTCGTTTTTCGCTTTTTCCTGATAATTGTGCGGGAGGGACTTTGGATTCTCCATCCAGAAGGCGAAAAGTTCGGAAACGATTTGCTCGGCATCGTGTTTTTCGTCGGACAGCGCGGGACTGAAATACAGATTGTCGTAGAGGAAATCTTTGGTCTGCTTGCGTTCGGCGTCGACCGCGGGACTGAAGGCAGCAAGACGTTCGGGATGCTGGCGAACACCTCCCAGTGTGCGGATTCCAGCTTTACTGATATGAAGCCGCGTCTGTGTGATCAGATCGTCGACCATGCGGTTCAGGATGCGCTTTACGGTCTCGTTGAATTGCAACTTCTCCGCGACATCGGGATAAATCTGGACCACTTCGCGATAGAAGCGATCGAAGATGGGAACGCCCTCGCGGATTTCGGAAAGCGGGAGCAGGTGCGCTTCGTAGCCGTCGTCGAGATCGGCAGTGTTGTAGGCAATTTCATCAGTCAGGTCAATCAACTGAGCTTCGAGCGGCGGACGCTGGTCGAGGAGATATTCGGCTAGCTCTGGATGTTCCTTCGCGCTGTAATCGCGCGAGTGTTTGATGATGCCTTCGCGGACTTCGAAGGTGAGGTTGAGCCCGTTGAATGCCGCATAGCGCTGCTCGAAGTCTTCGACGATGCGGAGGGCGTGCAGATTGTGATCGAAAAAAAGTCCTTGTTCGCGCATGGCGGCGTCGAGGGCTTTTTCGCCGGCGTGGCCGAAGGGTGGATGTCCGATGTCGTGTACCAGCGCCAAGGCTTCGGCGAGATCGACGTTGAGATCGAGCGCTCCGGCGATGGTGCGCGAGACCTGGGCGACTTCAAGCGTATGGGTGAGGCGATTGCGAAAGTGGTCGGAGTAGCGGCGAGTGAAGACCTGGGTTTTGGCTTCGAGGCGGCGGAAGGCGCGGGCGTGGATGACGCGGTCGCGGTCGCGCTGAAAGTCGTTGCGGTAGGGATGCTTCGACTCGGCGAAGCGGCGTCCGCGGGAGTCTTCGACGTGCACCGCGTAGGCAGCCAGCATGGGTGGAGTTTAGCAGAGTGCGGCGGGGCTAAAGCCGTTTTGATGCGATGCTTTTCGCGGCGCGGAAGCGCCGCTCTTCCACGGTTGTGGCTGGGTTAGTTTTTGCTGGTTGGATGTGGCTCTAAATCCGGACTGCGCCGGTTCCGATATCTTTCGCGGCTTGCGTGATGCTTTCTGGCTTGCCGAGGTCGCGCCAATAATATTCGTCGGCGCGGAAAGCAGAAATCCTTTCTCCCTGGGCTGCGAGTCGGACGTAGGTTGTAATGATTGAGAAAGTTCCTTCCTCGGTCATCATCGAGAGCAGGTGTGGCGAGATCACATGAATGCCGGAAAAGGCGAAGGCATCTGTCTTTTTCGCGGGGCGCACCATTTCTGGCGGACCATCGCCGGCGCGGCGTCCGCAGAGTTGGTTGTGTTCGTCGAAAAGCAAATAGCGGGAAGTAGAACGATTCTGAACTGCGAGCATGGCTAGTGCATTGGTTTCGCGATGAGCCTTAAGTATCTGATCGAGATCGATCGCGCTGATCACATCCGCGTTGTGAATGAGAAAAGGCTCGGGGTTTCCGCCCTTCAGAAAAAACCAGGCGGCTTTCTTCAGGCCGCCGCCGGTATCGAGGAGAACGTCTTCGCGGGAGATTTCGATCCGCATTCCGAAATTGTTGTTCTCCTTCAAATAGTCCACGACCATGTCCGCGAAGTGGTGGACGTTGACGATCACTTCGCGGATGCCGAATGAGGCAAGGCGGCGAAGAGTGATTTCGAGGAGCGTGTGACCGGAGATTTCGACCAGTGCTTTGGGACGGTCGTTGGTGAGAGGCCGCAGGCGTGTGCCGAGGCCCGCGGCGAGGACCATCGCCTTCATTTTGCGGCCCTTTTCGCCTGAGACTGCTCGGATGCCATGCGTTCCAGTTCGCGGTGTTGCACGACGACTTCGACACCGGAGCGTCCACGCAGGCGTTTGGCGACCTGTTCAGCGAGATAGACGGAACGGTGCTGGCCGCCGGTGCAGCCGAATGACAGCATCAAGTGCCTGAAGCCGCGTTGCCGATAATTGCTCACGCTGGCGTCGACGAGCGACATCACGCTGGCGAGGAATTGATGGACGCTTTCTTCCTGCTGAAGGTAATCGATCACCGGCGCGTCTCTGCCAGTGAGGGCCTTGAAACGCTCTTCGCGGCCGGGGTTCGGAAGGCTGCGCCCGTCGAAAACAAATCCGCCGCCGTTGCCGCTGTCGTCTTTGGGGAGGCCGCGATGGAACGAAAAACTGACGATGCGTACGACGAGATTATCGGCGTCGGTGGCGAGGCTTTGAAGCTTCTCCGAGCCGAGCATGCTGTGGAACGCTTCGAGCAATGTGGGCAGCGCTATCGGCAGCGTGACGTTGTGTTGCAGCCAGCGCAGGTTCTTGAGCGCATACGGCACGCTTTGAAGGAAGTGGATTTTGCGCTCGTAGAAGCCGCGAAACCCGTAAGCGCCTAATGCCTGCATGATGCGAATGTAGACGTACGCGTAGTAGTACTGCATGAAGGCTTCACGCTTCAGATCGGTAAAGTCGCGAAGCGTTTCGAGGTAATGATCGAGCAACTGCTGGCGGAGATCCGGAGGCAGGTCGGCCTTGGCGTCATATAAAAGCGAAGCAACATCGTATTGCAGCGCGCCGTTGCGGCCGCCCTGATAGTCGACGAAGTACGGCTGGCCGTTGCGCAGCATGATATTGCGGGACTGAAAATCGCGGTAGAGGAAAAAATCACGCGGTGCGCTGAGAAGGAATTGCGTCAGCGTATCGAAATCATCTTCGAGCGCCTGCTCGCTGAAGGGAATACCTGCCAGACGGAGGAAATAATACTTGAAGTAGTTGAGGTCCCAGGAAATGGACTGCCGATCAAAGCTTCCGCGGGGATAGCAGACTTTGTAGTTCAGATCGCGTCCGGCCTCGATCTGAAATCGCGGCAGCGTAGCGATAACTTTGCGATAAGCCTCGACAACCTGCGGTTTAACGCTTTCGCCCTGGCGATTCTTCGACAGCAGCTCATAGAGCGTCGTGTCGCCGAGATCTTCTTCGAGATAAGCGCCCTGATCCAAAGCTTCGCCGTAGATTTCCGGGACGGGCAGACCATGCTTGTGAAAGTGGCGGGAAAATTCGAGGAAGGCGACGTTCTCTTCGCGCACTCCGTAGAGGATCCCGATCGCACTCTGCCCGGCACTGCTGAGCCGGACGATCTTGCGGCCTGAGCCGCCGAGTTCTCCCTGCACAGGGTGAACTCGCTCGACGGGCGAGTCGAAGTGTTGCTCGAAGAGCCTCTTAAGAATGTCCATGGAACATGCCCGCGCAGGCGGCGACGCACAACCCGTGATGCAAGACTCAAGACTAAAGATATCACCGAAGGCCGCTGCCTATGCTGGAAGGAATCAGTTACTTCTGTTCTCGCACGAACGATAGATCTGTGCGATCAACTCCATGTCGCGGAGCCCTTCCTGGCCCGGAGTTTTCGGTTCTTTGTTCAGCAAAACACAGTCGGCGAAATGATCGGCCTCGCGAAGAAATTGCATGGGATCCGATTCGTCTGACGCGAGGTCTTGTTTCTCTCCGCCATCGAATTCCGCTGTCAGATGTGGCTGGTCGTAGTTGAAGGCCGGGTCGACGGTGATGGTGCCGTGCGATCCACGGACGCGGAAGTATCCGGGCATGGATGCGCCATAGGTGGTGGCACAACTCGCGAGCGCGCCGCCGGGAAACTTCATGGTCCACGAAAGCGTCTCTTCCACCATCGTGAATCGAGGATCGTGCCGGTCAGTGGATGACATCGCCTTCAATTCTGTGGGTTCCTGGCCGGTGAGATATCGGCTGGCGTTGAGGCAATAGATTCCGACATCCATCAGCGGTCCGCCGCCGGCTAATTTCCTGTCGAGCCGCCATTCGTTAGGACCAATGGAAAAACCAAACGCGCTTTCAATGGATTGGATCGAGCCGACTTTCCCATCGCGGATAAGTTGAATGGCGCGCAGATTCACCGGTTCATAGTGGCAGCGGTAGGCGATCATCAGCTTCTTGTTCGCGCTGGCGCAGGCCTGGACCATCGCGCGCGCATCTTCGACGCTGGTGGCCATCGGTTTTTCGCAGAGCACATGCTTGCCCGCTTTCGCCGCGCGGATGGTGTATTCGGCGTGCATGCTATTCGGCAGCGCGATATAGACGGCATTAATGGCCGGATTTTTCGCAATGTCGTCGAAATTTTCGTAGCTATAGATGCTGCTGGAGGGAACGCTATATTCGGTAGCCATGCGTTCGGCTTTGTCGCGATGTCCGCTTACAAGGGCTGTGACGCGCGACTTCTTCGACATCTTCACCGCGGGCATGAAATGCTGCATCGAAATCCGCCCAAGTCCGACAATGCAGTAACCGATGGTTTCGTCTTCTGCCAGCGCAGAAATGCCCGGCAGCAGTTGTGCTCCGGCGCCCAGCGCGATGAAGCGATTGAATTCCCGGCGAGTGATCGGCATGGAAGTAGTGTATGGCTGCGGCACCCGGGCGAATAACGGAAAAGCGGGCTGAACGATACCTCGCAGTACCGGAGTCACCTAGCATGGAGTCAGCAAGGGATATGGTCCAGATCTTCGCATTGGCCACTCGAAGACATCTTCGAGGCGCATCTTCGTCCAGTGCCGTTCAAGATGCAACGATGGTTACAATTTCCAGCTCTTGTGTTTTCTGCTCCAGATGAACTAAGACCGCATCTCCTCTACGCTCGAGCACGAGATCCGCGATCGCGTTTCCGCAGCGCAAATTTCGAATGTAAAGCTGAGAGATACCTTCGGGAAGGTAGGGCCGATCGAAGACGATCCTTGCCCGTCTTGCGTCGACTGAGATTCCCAGACAGCCTTCGAGAATGAACAAGGGGGTGGCGGCCGACCAGGATTGCGGCGAACAAGCGACCGGGTACAGAGTAGGACCTTCATTAACACGCCGCTTCAGGCCGCAGAACAGCTCTGGCAAACGGTGAAGCTCAACTTCGGCGCTCAGATCGAGAAGCGCCAAAAGTATTTGTCCGGCCATCCTGCGACATCCGATTTTTGCCATTCCGTTGGCGATGATTGAATTGTCGTGCGGCCAGACTGAGCCATTGTGGTACGACAAGGGGTTGTAACGGCTTTCGTCGGATGCAACCGTCCGGATGCCCCAACCCGTGAAGAAAGCGTCGCTCATTAGGGTCTCTGCAACTCGTTTCGCCCGGTCCGGCGTTGCGATTCCCGTATACAAGCAGTGTCCGGCATTGGAAGTACGAACCCGGCACGGCTTTTTTTTGCCGTCCAGAGCCAAAGCGTAGATGCCAAGGTCGTCACACCAGAATTTCTCTTGAAAACGCTCTTTTAATATTTGGGCTTGACTCTCGAATTCGCGGCCGCGATCAACATCACCGAGCGCTCGCATCATGTGGGCCGCGGCGAGCTTCGCCGCGTAGACATATCCCTGGACTTCACACAAAGCGATCGGCGGCTCCGCAAGTCTGCCATCCTTGTGGAACACGGAATCGTTGGAGTCCTTCCAACCTTGCTGCACCAGCCCGTTGGCTGAAAGGCGGCTATATTCCACGAACCCGTCGCCATCAATATCTCCGTACTCGTCGATCCAATCCAAGGCTCGTTCGACGTGCGGCCAAATACTCTGAAGAAAGGCCTGGTCACCCGTGCGCGCGAAATAGGAGCCGGCGAGCATGACAAAAAGTGGCGTCGCATCTACGCTTCCGTAATAGCGCCCGAAAGGGACTTCTCCGAGATGCGCCATCTCGCTTTTGCGCATCTCATGCAGTATTTTTCCGGGTTGCGAATCGGCAACAGGATCACTGGAATCCGCTTGCCAGGCGGCGAGGAACTCCAATACTCCTCTCGCGATGTCAGAGTTAAGCCATAACGTTTGCAGAGCTGTGATGATTCCATCGCGGCCAAAAACGGTGCTGAACCAGGGTACGCCCGCGTAGGGATAGTTGCGCTCGGGATTGCCGGCGATCATCATTTCCAAATCCGAGACCGACCGGGCTATCCAATCGCTGAACCGGGAATTCGAACTACTGATCTGTGGAAAAGATTTTGAAAGTTCCGTCAGTTCAAGCTGGGCTGATGAGACAGCTTCGGAGTAGGCGACGAAAGAACGCTCCTGTGCATTGCCAGAGCAGAATTGCAGCCCGAGTGTGAAGCGTTCTTTCGGCTGAAGAGAGAGCGCAAATTCAAAGCCCGTTTCTGAGGACCGCTCGGGTGTGACATCGCTTTGTATCGTGATCTCACGGACCACGCAGTCCAGCCCCTCGTATCCGAGTACAACAGAACTCCGGTCAATCCTGCTTTCCAGCCTTTTTCCTCTGCGTTCCCGGGTTGTGCCGCGCACTTCAAATAGATCTGCGAAATCAGCGTCGAAAGCAATGCCCACCGGTACCTCGAGTTTCTCGAGCCCGTGATTCACGAACAACAGCCGTTCGAAACAGGAATCACCCCATAAAAACCTGGATCGCACTACATGCAAGACGCCTCGGGGCACCGCCAGGCAGTCATCACGAAAAACATCGAGGTTCGCGATGTCTGCGGTAAAAAGAAAATTATTTGCAGCGACCGTCGAACTGAGCAAGAGCGGGCGTGCATTCCAGAGGGTCAAGACCAACTCTGAGAGATAGCGCGTTCCGTCGCAATACAGACCGTCGCTGTCCATCGCGCCGGTTACATCTCCGAGGCGATCGAATACAAAAAACAATTTTCCGTACTTGAGGACACGAGCCAGATTATCGGCCCGCGATGCTGTGGTAGCTATGTAGTACTGGGCGTTGACGGTTCCAGTTCCATCCAATTCAAAACTCCCTCTCCGACCGTAATGGAGGCCGACTTCGAACTGATGAGCTTTTGGTAGATGCTCAGATATTTTCTGGCCATGCGATCGGCGGTGAAATTGAGTTCAAAGTGGCGTCGAATCGCGTGCCGGTCGAGATTCGGAAGTGAATCGATAGCACGGACCGCCTCGTCGATGTCTGCCACAAGATACCCGCACACGCCGTCCCGAATGACTTCTGGCACGGAACCGAATGGATAGGCAATTACGGGCGTTCCGCAGGCCATGGCTTCAATCATCACCAAACCAAATGGCTCCGGCCATTGAATCGGAAATAGCAGGGCCTTGGCGTTTCCCAGGAATTCATCTTTCTCCGAATTCCCAATCTCGCCTACGAAATCGATCAGCGGGTCCGCCAGCAGAGGTTTTATCTTTGCGGCAAAGTATTCCCGGTCAGCGCGGTCGATCTTGGCGGCGATCTTGAGGGGAATTCCCGCCCGCCGCGAAATCCTGATCGCTTGATCCAGACCTTTCTCTGGCGAGATCCGTCCGAGAAATGCCAGGTAGTCTCCTTCGGAGGAGTGCAGCGAAAGCGAGTCCTCTGGCAGTCCGTGTGGAACTGTTCCAAGCCAATTCAGCCATGGAAGTGGCTTTCGTTGTCTATCCGATATCGAGACCACCGGTTGGTCGCGAAATCTTTCGAACAGCGGAACCAGGTCGGGCAGATCGAGCCGTCCATGCAGTGTCGTCAGGCAAGCAACCGGGGCGCGTTTGCTGAGCGAAAAGTGCAAGTAATCGACGTGAAAGTGAATGAGATCGAAGTCAGCCGCCCGGCTGAAAACGTCCTCAATCATCAACACATGATGAGCAAGTGGATCGACGCAGGTCGAATCAAGTCGAAGCGCTTTCTCGCAAATGGGAACCAGTGTTGCATTGGTAACCGAATCCCCGCTCGCAAACAATGTAACGTCGTGACCAAGCTGAACGAGCGTTTCGGTCAGCCAGGACACAACACGCTCTGTTCCTCCATAGAGACGAGGCGGCACGCTTTCAGAAAGTGGCGCGACTTGTGCAATCCGCATCCGACGACTCCCTCGGTTAACTCGCACAGAATGAACACCCCTACGCACATCAATGGTACGCGCTTGCTTGTCGTAGAGATCACCTTCGGGGACACGCAACCCTTGCTCTTATAGATGTCTTCTCGCGTCTCCTGGTTGGCGTTGACTGCTTGAGTGCATTTAGCATGCTGTAAGCCTGCGGGGGAAAGCCCGGCTTCCAGGTTTGCTTGCGGAAAATACTTGATAAACCCGGCAACGGTAAGACGATCCCGCCCTCCAGCGGTTCTTTGGACCGTGTAACAGCCTTCTGCAGCGGCCAATTCGTAAACGGGCTCATGCGAGTCGAGTAGAATGATTTCGTAACCGGCGAAACAGAGCTGGGCATTCCTTTACGTTGCGGCACACGAACAAAGTCTTTCTCCTCTCGCCTGCAAATCTCTCGGGCATTCGCGGCGGTTATCTTCTGCGCGAAAATGGGAACTCAGATCTTGCCAGACGCCTGCGAAGAGGAGGTGTACCCCTCGGGGACCTATTCAGTTTTGTCAGTGCTCTATATTTTCGGGGCAAGCTGGCGTACGCTCGCGCATTCAGGATGCCCCCATTGGATGTTTCAGGATCCTTTGTGATTACGGCGACCGCAGGGCTGATTGCGCCGGAAGCCGTGGTTACTCTGGAACAAATCCGTGAGTGGGCAGGAAACAATATTGACGCGGGAGATCAGCGATACCGTGGATCTCTCGATCGTGACTGTCGTCTGCTGTCGGCCAGGGTCGGAGATCAGTGTGATATTGTGCTGCTCGGAAGCGTAGCCACGCCGAAGTATCTAGAGCCCTTGCTCGAAATCTTTCGCGAACGTCTGCTTTTCCCGGCGGACTTCGTTGGCCGAGGTGACATGAGCCGCGGTGGGCTCATGTTGCGTGCGGTTGAGTCTTCCGAAGAACTTGCTTACATCCCGGTCGTCAACGCGAAACGTCGAGGCCCGAGACCTCCCAAGCTCTTGCCTTTGAAAACTCGAGGGTCACGCCTGATCGTGGAATGAATCGCGTCGCGGATCCTGTCCCGTAAATTCCGAATCCGAGGAAACGCTCTATTTCACTGTCGTTTGAATCTGGTGGCGGCGGTAGGACTCGAACCTACGACCTACGGATTATGAGACCGTCGCTCTAACCACCTGAGCTACACCGCCACTTGCTGCATCGGGAAGATGTGCGAAAGGAACAACCACTGGCGTGGAACCAGCACCTTCGCGGCATGGAGCAACGCGATCAACGCTGCTTCCAGCTACTAATTTTATGGGCCACAGCGAATTCGGTCAAACCGCCCGCTTCCGTCCGAGGGTATACTTTGCCCCATGATCATCGGAACGCATTTGCTGCTGTACAGCAAGGACCCAGACGCAGACCGGAAATTTTGTCGTGACGTTCTTTATTTTCCCGCGGTTGACGCGGCGAGGGATGGCTGATCTTCGGCTTGCCTCCGGCTGAAGCTGCCATTCATCCTTTGGACGGAGAACTTTCACAGGACCACGCGGGCCAGCCGCTGCTGGGCGCGGTGCTATACCTGATGTGCGACAACCTGGACGATGCAATCGCGTCGTTCAAAGCGAAAAACGTTCAATGCACGGAAGTGCAGGCTGCTGGTTGGGGGCGAGTGACCACGATCCCATTGCCGAGCGGTGGAAAGATCGGTTTGTATCAGCCCCGGCACGCAACCGCGCTGAACCTGAAATAATCCATGAAAGCGATCGCGGTCATACCTGCACGTTTGGCTTCCACGCGTCTGCCGCGCAAGATGCTGCGCGAGATCACGGGCAAGCCGCTGATCGGCCTGGTGTATGAGGCGGTGCGATCTTCGCCGTTGCTCGCAGACGTAATCGTCGCCACGGATTCGGATGAGATCATGTCCGTCTGCAACAAGAATGGCTGGAAGGCGCAGATGACATCTTCTTCGCACCGCAGCGGGACGGAGCGCGCGCACGAGATCTCTCGACGCGATCCAGCGGATGTGTACATCAACGTGCAGGGAGACGAGCCGTTGGTGCGCCCTGAACATCTGGCATCGCTGTTGCAGGTGATGAAGAATCCTGCCGCGGCAGTAGGAACGTTAATGACTCGGGCGGCCGATGCCGACATTTCCAATCCGAATGCGGTGAAGGTTGTCGTGGACAAGAATGGCCGGGCATTGTATTTCTCGCGAGCGACAATCCCTTTTGATCGCGACGGAACCGGGCCACGATATTTCAAGCACCTTGGACTGTACGCGTATCGTAAGGCGGCATTGGACCAGTTCGTACGGCTGCCTGAGTCGTCGCTGGAAAAGAGCGAGCGGCTGGAGCAGTTGCGGTTCCTTGAAAACGGAATCTCGATCTATGTCGGCGAGACTCCGCATGACAGCATCGGCGTCGATACGGAAGAGGATTTGCAGAGGGTGATCGGGATTCTGAAGCAATAATCCGGCTTCAGGATTCAACCTGCGGATGCGGGTGCTGAATTCTTCCCCATTCTTCAGCGGCAGCCAGCCGGCGCGAGATCGAAGGATGCGAGTGAAAAAACCATTCCACCCATTTGGAAGGCGTGCGCTCTGCGAGGTTCTGCACGGCGAGCTTGTTCATCGAGGAAATGAACGGCTCGACGCTGGCGACCGACTCGAAGGCATAGCGGTCCGCCTGGCGCTCGTTGAAGCGCGAATAGCCATTCATTGCGGGCATGAGCAGGAACGACAGCACGACTGAAACCAGCGCCAGCAACGGCAGATTGGCGAAATCGGAGAGCTGTTCGAACATGTGTTGATCGACCGCATAGTGAAGTGTCCAGTTGGCTGCCCAGAATCCAAACAACGCGATTCCTGCCTGAACGATGATGCTTTTCAAAATATGGCGGTGCACATGATGTCCGAGTTCGTGCGCGAGTACGGCCTCGATTTCATCGGAAGTGTAATTGTCGAGAAGAGTGTCCGCCAGAATGATCCGGCGGGTGTTGCCCAGTCCTGTCAACGCGGCATTGGCTTTCTTGCTTTTCTCGGAAAGCTTCCAACGGTAAACGCCGCGCACGCGCGTTCCTGCGCGCTCGCTCAGCATCACTAATCGCCTGCGAAGCTCTTCATTGTCCAGCGGTTCGAACTTGTAAAAAATCGGCAGGAGGACCACGGGCGCCAATTGCGCGAGTAGCACGAACAGGCCCATGAAGAGAGCCCACGCCAGCAGCCACCAGCGTTGCGGCCACTCGCGGATCGTGAAGTACAGCAATTCCACCACAATCGTCCCCAGCACGAGGCTGACCAGGAATCCCTTGACCTCGTCCCATCCCCACGAACCGAACTTCTGGGTTGAGAGCTTGAAGCTGCGCTCGATGCGGAAGCCATAATAGTCAAGCCCGATGCTGAGAACCTTAGCGATCCCGAGCAGCAGAAACAGATAAATGAATAGCGCGAGAGAATAGCTTTGAAATCCGCAGCGGTAAGCGAGGTCGCGCAGCCAGTCAGACCAGCGCGTGGCTAACAGGACAACGAGGAAAAGAAATCCCAGTGCGAAGTCCGCAATCCCGAGCCAGCGCCGGATGCGGTTGTAACGGAGCGCTTCCGGCGTGTCCGCTTGCGCAGGTGCTGAATGGTTGGCCATGTTTAGAAGCCTGTTTAGAGTATCGCACCATTCCTGACAGGCCGACGCGGTTCGGGTTAGCCGTTCTTTGCAAAGTTCTCACCGGTACCCAGAAGTTCGCTGACAAGTTCCGGCGTCGCAGCTTCCGTGTAGAGGCGCAACAGCGGCTCGGTTCCGGAGGCGCGGAACAGTACCCACGCTTCGGCGCCGTTACCGTTTGTAGGCGCATCGAGAAAGAACTTCACGCCATCCATGGTTTCTTTCTTGAGCACGCGGTAACGGCCAAACGTTTGTGTGCTTTCGGAACGGGCACGCTGGACGGCATTCTGCTTCACGTCGTCGGGAATGTGAAGATCCCGGCGTCCGTAGTAATGAGGCCCATACTCGCGTTGGAGATCGGCGACCAACTGGCCGAGCGGCTTGCCTTCTTCCGCCATTACGTTCGCGAGCAGCAGGCAGTTCAATACGCCGTCGCGCTCGGGAAGAAAGCGTGAGTAGCCGATGCCGCCGGATTCTTCGCCGCCGATGAGAATGTCGCCATCCATCATCAGGTCGGCGATGTATTTGAAACCGATCGAAGTCTCGTGCAGCTTGCGGCCGTATTTGGCAGAGATGCGATCGAGCATGCGGGTGGTATTGAACGCGCGCACCACGTCGCCTGGCCATTTCTTTCGTTCGAGAAGCCAGCGCAGCAGGACGCAGAAGATCTTGTGTGAATCGACGAAGGTGCCGTCTTCGGCTACAGCGCCAATGCGGTCGGCATCCCCATCGGTCGCAAGACCTGCATCGCACTTTTCGCGGACAACCGTTTCCTGCAGCATCGCGGTATGCGGCTGGATCGGCTCAGGGTTGATCCCAGGGAATAGCGGATCTAGTTCCTGACGAATTGCCACATATTGAACGCCGCGATCGGCGAAAATTTTCCCAAGCACTCCGCGGCCCGAGCCGTACATTGCATCGACCGCAAACTTGAATTTCGTCTTCGCGATGAGGTTTATGTCGGCGAACGCGCAGACGGCGGTAACATAATCTTTCTTAAGATCAACCTCTTCGATTGGCGCTCTGGTAGCTTTTGGCCTTGCATTCGCGGCAAGTTCCTGCTCAATCTTCTGCATGATCGCGGGAGTTGCCGATCCGCCAAAGTTGCCTTTGAACTTTATGCCATTCCAGTTCCACGGATTGTGGCTGGAAGTAACCATCACGCCGCCGGCTGCGCGCTGATGCTTAACGGCATAGGACACCGCTGGAGTAGGCGTGTAGTCGTTGGCAAGCTTCACCGGAATTCCGGCGGTTGCGATCACCTCCGCTACGATCTGCGCGAACGTCGGCGACCCGAAGCGGCAATCGTATCCAACAATCACTCCGCGCTTCGGATCTTCATATTTCGAAACATACGAAGCGATTGCGCCTGCGACACGGCGCACGTTGTCGAAGGTGAAGTCGTCGGCGATGATGCCGCGCCAGCCGTCGGTTCCAAATTTGATTTCCTGGGGCATTGTTAGTCGTGAGCCGCGAGTCCCGAGTCGAAAACTTTACTACGTCAGCTTGTGCATCTTCTTTTCGTCGAGATACTTTACAACTTTGCCAACATCCTGCGCGTGCTGACGCGTGGTAATCAAAAGTGCATCGTCGGTCTCTACTACGACCAAATCTTTTACACCCACAGCAGCAACAAACTTCCCCGGTGCGTGAATATAGCTGCCGTGCGCGTTTAGAAGGAATAGACCATCACTTACGACGAGATTTCCTTCGGGAGGCGTGCTCTTCGCGTTGTGATGCTCGTGGAGAGCGGTCCATGAGCCAAGATCGTTCCAGCCAAAATCTGCGGGCAGACAGAAGATATTCCCCGCTTGTTCACCTTTCGCCGAACGTGGTTCGAGAACTGCATAATCGACGCTAATGTTTTCACACTTGGGATATAGACGTTTGAGGGCTGCACCGAATCTGCTGGTTCCGTGCGCAGCGGCGATCTCTTCGAGAATCGCGGCGGTTTTCGGCAAATGTTCTTTCAAAGCGTCTGCCAGGGTCTGCGCGCTCCACAGGAACATCCCGCTGTTCCAGAAATAATTTCCGGCGGCGACGAATTCCGCTGCGCGCTCAGCATTTGGCTTTTCGGTGAAACGGCGAACATGAAGAGCGTCGCTTTCGTAGAGGCCGCCGGCTTCGATGTATCCGTAGCCGGTCTCCGCGCGGTTCGGGCGGATGCCGAGCACGACAACGTTCGCCCCGGCAGATGCAACCTCAGCCCCCCGCTCGATGGTTTCTCTATAACGCTTCTCGTCGGCGATGACGTGATCGGACGGGAACATTCCGATCACCGCTTGCGGATTCTCGCGTAACAACAGGAATGCAGCGAGCCCGATGGCGGGCGCGGTATTGCGTCCAACCGGCTCGGCCAAAATCTGCGCTTTCGGAAGCTTCGGAAGTTGCTTCGCGATGGCCAGACGAAGATCGTCGTTCGTGATGATCCAGAACTTTTTCGCGGCCGCGAGCGGCAGCAGGCGGCTGACTGTCTGCTGGATCATGGTCTGCTTTCCGTCGAGGGCGAGCAGTTGTTTGGCGCGCTTGCGGCGGCTGAGCGGCCAGAAACGGGTGCCGCGTCCTCCGGCAAGAATTACGGGATAGAAATTGGAATTTTTCGCCACGGGATTTAAGAAAACGATTTCAGATTGTAGATTGCCGATTTCAGATTTTCATGTTCCGAAATCGTTTTACATTCTCGTCTCGGGTTCAGGCAGCGGCTTTCCGGGCACGTAGGCCCGCAGGAATTCGAGCGCCCACTGCGGACGTACGCTGAAATTTCCAAGACTCGCCGGAACTACGACCGCGTCTCCCTTCGCCAGCGTGACCGGCTCCATTGCCGGCGCTTCGATGACTCCGCATCCTTCTACAGCCACAAGAATCTGGACTGAACTTTTGCCTGAGTCATCGGGCGTAGCCAGCCCCAGCGTATCTTTCGCCTCGAACATATCTACTACGAAATATGGAGCGGCAACCAAGGGTGAATGGCGGTTCCTGCCATTTTGCTTCGGAGCCGGACGAAGCACCTTACCAGATTTCACATTCTCTTTGACCGCCGCCATACCGTCTTTCAGATGCAGCTCGCGCGGACGGCCGTAGTCATACAGACGATACGTCGTGTCCGACTGTTGCTGAGTCTCGACGATGACCGAGCCCGGTCCGAGCGTATGGACGGTGCCGCCTGCGACGTAAATCATGTCGCCCGAATAAACGTTGACCCAGTTAAGCACTTCCTCAGCGCGGTTCTGATGGATCGCTTCTTCAAGCTGCGCTGCTGTAACTCCCGGTTTGAGGCCAAGGCCGATTTGCGAACCGGGCTTGGCGTGGGCCACGTACCAGCATTCAGTCTTGCCCCATGGCTGGCCGACACGCAACGCCTGAGCATCGTCGGGATGCACTTGTACGGAAAGCTTTTCTTCCGGAAAAAGAAACTTCAGCAGTAACGGAAATCGCTTGGCATCACGAGCGGCCTCGCCGACGAGTTCGCGTTGATATTGCTCGCTCAACCTGGAGAGCGATTCACCCTTGAGCGGCCCGTTCGCGGCCCTGCAATCGTCGCCACTGAGCCACGATTCGCCGATCTTTTCATTGAACTTGTGGTTCGGGTAAATCGGCGACAGATCCAGCGTGCCCCAGGGACGCGGATCAAACGCTGGCTGCATCAGAAGTGGATAGAGTGGCTGCATTTATAGAGCGAGTCGGAACTATAGAGATGCGAAGTAGTCCTTCATTCGTTGCAGCGCTTTATTCAGGTTCTCGAGCGAAGTCGCATAAGAGATGCGGATATGATCGGTGGTGCCGAAACCTTCTCCGGCGACCGTGGCGACATGCGCCTTGTGGAGCAGGCCGCGGGCGACATCGGCGGCGGCGCGAAGCTCGCTTTTGCCGAAATACGCCGACACATTCGGATAGATATAGAACGCTCCCTCCGGCATCGTGCACTGAATGCCAGGAATCGAACGCACTCCGGAGACGATGTGGTTGCGCAGGCGGATATATTCGGCGCGCATGTCGGCGACGCACTGCTGCGATCCGGTCATGGCGGCCACCGCCGCCTTCTGCACGATCGACGTCGGGTTCGATGTCGACTGGCTCTGCAATTTTTGTGCTGCCGAGATCACCGCGGAAGGCCCCAGCGTGTAGCCCAGGCGCCATCCTGTCATGGCATAGGTTTTCGAGAGCGATCCCACTACCAGAAAGCGCTCGCGATATTCGTTTAGCGATCCAACCGAGAAATTCTCACCCGCATAATTCAAATAAACGTAGCACTCGTCCGAGATCACCCAAATGCCGCGCTCATGCGCGAGGCGTACAACGGCAGCCATATCGGCCGGACTGATGACCGCTCCCGACGGATTCGACGGCGAATTCAGAATGATGAGCTTGGTGCGCGAGGTGACGAGGCGCTCGACCATCCCGGCGGTGACGCGGAAGCCCTGCGATTCGTCAGCATTCAGCAGCACGCACTTGCCGCCAGCGTAGTTCACCATGTCTTTGAACGATACCCAGTAAGGCACGGGCAGGATCACTTCGTCGCCATGATCCACAAGAACGGAAATCGCATTGAACAATGCATGCTTTCCGCCGACTGACGCGTACACTTCGTCGCGCTTGTAGCCTGATCCGAAATCCTCGCTGTGGCGGCGCAAAATGGCGTCTTTCAATTCCAGCGTTCCGCCGACCGCCGTGTAGCGCGTGAAATTGCCGTTGATGGCGGCAATGGCGGCGTCTTTAATGTGCTGCGGCGTCGAGAAATGCGGCTCGCCCGCGGTGCAGTCCACGACGTCAATGCCTTGCTGGCGCAGCTTTTCTGCCTCGGCGACGGCGGCCATGGTTGCGGAGGGTTCAATGCGCCCGATGCGGGCAGCGAGGCGGACAGCTTCCAAGGTTGCGGTGCTCATGCCTTCTTTTTCCTTCTCGTTTTTTTGGGGACTTCGATCAACCGTGCGTCGCGCAGTTTGTATGCGGGATCGAGCTTCTCGCGCACCTTCTGCTCAACCGCTTCGGGCACCAGTTCGCTCACAGGACCGCCGGCCTGCGCTACTTCCCGCACCAGCCGGGAACTAACATAGGAATATTTGACGGCCGGCATCATGAACACAGTTTCCAGTGTGGGCTCGAGCTTGCGGTTCATGAGCGCCATCTGCAGCTCGTATTCGTAGTCGCTGATCGCGCGAATTCCACGCAACACGCACATCGCGTCGATCGACTTGGCATACTCCACCATCAGGCCATCGAATGTGTCGATCCGCACATTACTCAAGTCGGCGGTAAGCTGGCGCAGCATTTCGAGGCGCTCTGCCAGGCTGAACATCGGAGTTTTCTCCGAATTGCGCAGCACGGCCACCACCAGCTCTTCGAACATCTTGCTGCCCCGCTCAATTAGATCGAGGTGTCCGTTGGTGGGCGGATCGAACGAGCCGGGATAGACAGCGACGCCTTTGTTCAATTGTCCTCGTCGGAAAGCAGCAGTCTAGGGCTCTGCAACTGATGCAGCAATCCTAGATTTTATGCGGGGCGAAGGTCGAATAGCAATTGAGGAAGTATGGCGAGCCATTGAATGAAAGCCCATGCCACTCTTCGATACGAGCGGCATGGGCCTGAATTCTTACCGGGGAGGAGGGATCTAGCGTCTGGCCGCTACAATCGGGGGCTTCGACGCGTCCGTGCCAGTCGGCATGGTCGCGACTTTGCCGTTGACCGGCTGGGGTGCGGCTTGCGGCGGCGCGGCAATCAATCCCAATTTCTTGCGCACTTCAATATCGAGCTTCGCCATCACGTCTTTGTTGTCCTTCAGGAACTGGCGGGCATTTTCGCGACCCTGGCCGATGCGCTCTCCCGCATAGCTGTACCAGGAGCCGGATTTTTCCACGATATTGTTGTTGGCAGCAAGATCGAGCAGATCACCCTCGCGGGAGATACCTTCGCCGTAAAGGATGTCGAACTCCGCCTCGCGGAAGGGCGCGGCAACTTTGTTCTTTACAACCTTGACCTTCGTACGCGAGCCGATCAGCACATCGCCTTCTTTAATGGCCGCGATACGGCGAATGTCCACGCGTACAGAAGAATAAAATTTCAGCGCGCGGCCGCCGGTGGTCGTTTCAGGATTGCCGAACATGACGCCGATTTTTTCGCGGATTTGGTTGATGAAGATCAGACAAGTGCGCGACTTGGAAACCGTTCCGGTCAGCTTGCGCAGCGCCTGCGACATCAGACGAGCTTGCAGTCCCATGTGGCTGTCGCCCATTTCGCCGTCGAGTTCGGCTTTGGGGACGAGCGCCGCGACCGAGTCGACGACCAGCACATCGATCGCGTTGGAGCGTACCAGCGCTTCGGTGATTTCGAGTGCCTGCTCGCCGTAGTCGGGCTGCGAGACCAAAAGGTTGTCGACATCGACGCCAAGTTTCTTGGCATAAGCGGGATCAAGTGCGTGTTCGGCGTCGACGAAGGCTGCCATGCCACCGGTTTTCTGCGCCTCGGCGATCACCTGCAAAGTAATGGTGGTCTTGCCGGAGGATTCCGGGCCGAAGACCTCGACGACGCGCCCGCGCGGGAATCCGCCGACACCGAGAGCGGCGTCAAACGAGATTGCGCCGGTCGAGATGATCGCGATCGGGACGATTTCCTTCGACCCCAGGCGCATGATCGAGCCTTTGCCGAATTGCTTTTCAATCTGAGATACCGCGAGGTCGATCGACTTGCTGCGCTCGTCTGCCATGAGGTGGCTCCTTAAGATTCGCTTAGAATATGGCGCGATTATACAGATAGAGTGAAGCGAAGAAAAGGCGAATTCAAAAATAATTCTGTGGAACGTTCCCAAAATGGTTCCGCTGATGACGAGACTGGCATTGCAAAATTTGCAGTGTCGTTGCATATTCACAGCGCAGACAGGGATGAACATTCATGAATTCTTTTCTGATTACGGTTAAGCCTGATAATGAGAGCCCAAAACTCGGTTGGCCGATGAAATCGTTACGGGGATTGGCGCGGCGCGCTAGACGGTCAGGGAAAGTGACCGCTGGATGGAGATTTCGAAATCGCAAGGATGCGTCGGTCGGAGATCGTGTCTTCCTTTTACTGCAAGGAAAGCGCGGACCGGCGATCGTAGGATTCGGGAAATTGACCAGCGAAGAGGGGCGAACTCGACGAGGAACTTGGCGTGGTATCGAGTTCGAGTCACTCGTTGACCCTGATAAGGAAGTTTTGGCTAGCAAGGACGAGCTTCGTGCAATTAAAGGCATTGCCTCATGGCTTCGAACACAGTTTAGCGGCGTGTGCTTACCTGAACAGATTGCGCTTCAATTGTCGGACCTGGTTCTCGGCAGGCGTCCTCGCCGGTTAGGCATTCGTAATATGACGCGGATCAACACCGTGGGCGGAGTGCTTGAGGCTGCAGAGGGCGCCGTCAAACTTAGAAAGCACTTTGCGCGGGAGCGGAACCGTCAGCTCGTAGTGTGCAAACGAAATGAAGCAATCAGAAAGTACGGCAAGCTGTTTTGCGAGGTCTGTAATCTGGATTTTGAAAGTTCCTACGGACTTCTAGCGAGCGCAGTCATTGAATGTCATCATACGAAATGGCTTTCCAATCTCCCACGCGGATACAAAACACACATCGACGATTTAGCTCTTATTTGCGCTAACTGCCACAGAGCGTTACACAGAGGCGATCACACGATCAATTCTCTACGGGTAGTGGTTCGAGCAGGGGCCAGTTGAGCAGACTTCCCCCGTGTGCTCGCTGCGCTACTCACCGCTGGAGCAAGTCCACCGGTGCCGTCACATCGTGCACGCGGAAATACTTTGCTAGTGCTGGGTACTTCCTCGCCACCGCCTCATACATCGCATAGGCCACGTTACGATACGAAACGTGCCCCGCCGGCGTGGTCCGTAGCTCGGAAATGTAGACGGCCTCAGCGAAGTCCATTTTGAAGAGAGCGCGCTTGCGGAAGGCGAGCGGGACCGCGTACTGCGAGTTCTCTTCGGCTTCGGGCGAAGCTCCTTTCGCGATCTTTTCCACTGCGTTCTGTACGCGCCGCATCGTTGATTCGAAGCGTCCTCGCACGCCCGCGTCTTCCATATCGAGCAGCATCTCGTAGCCGTGCTGCGTGGTGAACGACTGCATCACCTGGATGCAGCGGCGGTGGCGGTGCATGTCACGGAAGCCGCCGGTGTCCATCAGGATGTCAAAGCGGAACTGCTGGCCGGCGCGGAAGCCGCGCAGCATCTCGTCATATTTGCCTCGATGCCGCAGGCCGAGATCGATGATTTCCCTGCGCCGCCGTTCGCCCGCTACCTGCACCACCTGGCGAATCTGGCGGTAAGAATGATGGCAATGCTCGTAGAGCAAGGTGCTCGCGATCTCGACTTCGAGTGGCTCTTCGTCGAGAAGATCGACGATCGCCTTCGCGGGGGCGATCGGCTCGCTGGCTAGCAATTCGCTCGCGGCCTGTCTCAATTCGCGGCGCGTCTCCATCTCATAAAGATTCGGATCGGCATATTTCACCAGCGTCGGAGCGACTTTCACCTCG
>DATAUY010000188.1:0-38382 GCA_036268025.1 Candidatus Sulfotelmatobacter sp.
GGAGCTCGAGACTCGCGCTGGAATCTGGCGTTACGATGCGAACAAAACCAACCAGACATTTTCCCCATCCGATCGTTATGCAACCGGCATTCGCAACGGAGAGGGCTTCGCCATCGACGATCACGGCCGCGTGTTTGTGACGCAGCACGGACGGGACCAACTGCATTCGAATTGGCCCGATTTGTACAAACCGGATGAAGAGGCCACGCTTCCGGCCGAGGAGGTGATGCTGCTGAAATCCGGCGGAGATTATGGGTGGCCTGAGTGCTATTACGACGGTATTCAGAAAAAGCTGGTGCTTGCACCCGAATATGGCGGCGATGGTGGAAAAGCGGTGGGCGTCTGCGCGAACAAGACGGGGCCAGTGGCTGCGTTTCCTGCCCACTGGGCCCCGAATGCCATGACGCGCTACGACCAGAAAGAATTCCCAGCCCGCTATCGCGACGGGGTCTTCATCGCCTTCCATGGTTCGTGGAACCGGGCGCCCTACCCGCAGGGCGGATATAACGTCGTATTTCAGCCGTTCGATGGCGATCACGCGTCAGGCAATTGTGAAATCTTCGCCGACGGTTTCGCTGGAAAAATAAAGACACCGGATGGCGCAGAGCATCGGCCGTCGGGCCTCGCGATTGCCCCGGACGGTGCGCTGTATGTTGCCGACGACATCCGCGGGCGAATTTATCGCATTGTCTACACCGGAGATCCTGCGGGCCCGTCTCCAGCGACGACTCCCTGCCCGAGCAACGCTGCGCCTGCCGGCAAGGCGGTGCTGGCGTCTGCTACGCCTCCGGAGAGCAATACCGCAGATCTGCCTGTACCGGAAGGCTCATCGCCAGAGATGGTCGCTTTGGGGGCGCGCGTTTTTCAGGGTCAGGTCGGGGGCGCAAGCTGCACCGGATGCCATGGCGCTAACGGCACGGGCTCAGGGCTTGGTCCGGACCTGACGAAGAACAAGTGGATGTGGAGCGATGGCAGTCTCGCGGGGATTCTGAAGGTGATCACAGAGGGCGTGCCCAAGCCGAAGCAATTCCGAAGTCCGATGCCGCCGATGGGTGGAGCGCAGCTTTCCGATACGCAGGCATCGGCGCTCGCCGCCTATGTCTGGGGTCTCAGTCACAAAACAAATCCCGGCGCGACGGCAAAGCCAGCAGAGCCGAAATGAATCCATTCCATGCGACAGTGTTGAAGGTAGGAAATCCATAGACGTAAAGGTTGTTATGAAATCTACTTAAGAAAGGGGCGACATGACTGCAAATCGCGTGTCCACTATTTCGCAGGTGATGTTCCTCGCGGCTGCATCGTTGGTTCACACGGGTTTCTGTGTAGCGCAGGCAAAGCCGGCGGGTCAATCGAGGTTTGTGTTGACGAGTTCCGATAGCAGGATGGCGACGAAAGTTCCAGAGACTTACACGGCGAATCTTTTCGGTTGCAGCGGAGGCAACATGTCGCCGCCGTTGCAGTGGAGCGGGGCTCCCGCCGGGACGAAGAGTTTTGTCCTCACGTTGTTTGATCCGGATGAGCGTGGCGATCCTTCGGGATGGTGGCATTGGATCGTCTACAATCTGCCGGCCAACACGACGAACCTGCCCAAGGGCTCGGGAGTCGAGCACAGCACGGTTCTTCCGCCGGGCACAATGCAGGGCCGCACCGATCTGGGCAATGATGCATATCACGGCCCGTGCCCCGACAAGGGAGATCCGCCGCACCGTTACACGTTCACCATTTATGCTTTAAGTGTGGACAAGCTTGATGTGCCGGCCGACTCCAGCGGGGCGATGGTCGTCTCGACCGCGAAGGAGCACACGATCGGCAAAGCGGTTTTTGTTGCACACTACGGGCGCTAGGGGAACATAAATGTCATCCGCCTCTTCTTTGGATCGATCGGAAGATTCGGTTACCGCGGAACTTTTGGATGCCCAGCAAAAGGCCTCCGCATTGTTCAATGAAGTTGAATCGCAGGGCTTGATTCGCCCGGGCGTGGCCGAAACGGAAATCAATGAAAGCCTCTACGCCCTGGCCGAGAAGATGTATGGCATCAGCCGCTATTGGCACAAACGGATCGTGCGCGCCGGACGAAACACACTGGCGCCGTACGATGAAAATCCTCCTGACTTGATCGTTGGGGACGATGACGTCGTCTTTCTAGACCTGGGGCCGGTGTTCGAAGAATGGGAAGCCGATTTCGGCAGGACATTTGTAGTGGGCGATGATCCGCTGAAGCACAAATTGCGCCGCGATATCGAAGACGGCTTTGCCAAGGGCAAGCGGTATTTTCACGACCATCCGGAGATCACCTGCGCCGAACTTTACGGGTACGCATGCACACTCGCCAGAGAATCCGGATGGGAGTACGGCGGCCCGATCGCCGGACATCTGATCGGTGTGTTCCCTCACGAAAAGATTACAGGCGATAAAATCACGTTGTACGTCCATCCGCAGAATCCGAACCGGATGAAGACCCTCGATGCGCAGGGCCGAAAGCGTCACTGGATTTTCGAAATCCACTTCGTCGATCGCGCCCGCCAGATTGGCGGCTTCTATGAAGAGCTGCTGACCATCTGAGTTGGACACTGGTGCTTGGACATTGATACGCGGCATCAATCTCGATCCGCAAACGCGATGCGCTCACTATCACGGGCCGACTGACATCATCGCGATCAAAATGAAATGTTGCAGGGAGCACTATGCCTGCAAAGACTGTCATGATGAGTTGGCCGACCATCCGATTAAGGCTTGGCCACAATCGGAATGGAATGAGAAGGCGATTCTATGCGGCGTTTGCGGGTTGGAAATGACGATCCGGGAGTATCTGGAATCTGACTATCGGTGCGGCGCGTGCGGGGCTCAGTTCAATCCGAAGTGCAAGAACCATCACTACTATTACTTCGCAGTCGAGTCAGACTAGGCCCTAGGAAGAGCCCTCTACGCTAGCGTCATCGACGCACCGTCGATCCAGCGGGAAGCTCTGCTATGCGATACTTGCATTGTCGACGGGGTCCGCGTAGCTCAGGCGGATAGAGCATCTGCCTTCTAAGCAGAGGGTCGCAGGTTCGAGTCCTGCCGCGGACACCATTCAATCGAAATCCCGGGCGACAATTGAATAGCGCACGATCAGCTTCGCGCTTTAGACCACAATCAGCTTGCACTTTAGACAACGTAAGCCGGAGACGGAAAGCCGAAGTCTAAGCCGCCGTGCGTTTCGGCTGGCCTTGTCTCCATAGCTCAGCCTGGAGGGACGCTGCCTTCAGCATCATTCGTTTTTCGTGGCAGCTTTGATGGACTGACAAGCCATGTTCGTCCGTGATGCAGTGATCGAGGGCGACATCTTTTCCGCAGATCCAACAGAACTTCGTGTTTGCTGTCGAGAGCATGGCGTAGTGCCTCGCTTGTGTGGAAGAGTTAAATTATCTTGAGCGGATTAAGAAAATTATAGCAACAATGCGATGGGAAACATGCGCCATTTCGCGCCACGCTTTCCTTTGGAAGCAGAGACGTTCTAAGGAATCATTCCGGAATTGTGAACCTGGCTCTTATCCTTCCTTTCCTTTCGATCTCGCCTCCTCCCTTCGTTTTAACCCGCCATTCACACAAGGTTGGCAGATGGCACTTGCTTTGCCATAGAATGCTGTCCACTTCTTTTCATCAGGCAGGTCCGCTCTGAGCATAGTCGCGACGGTTCCAGCAAACCTTGGTATCGGACAAAATATCCCGGGCAAAGCCGCGGGGCCGTGCGTGTTTGTGCTCTTCGGCGCCGCGGGGGACCTGACGAAGCGCAAGCTGGCACCATCGCTGTTCAACCTGGCAAAGGCGAAGCTGTTGCCGGAAGACTTTGCCCTGATGGGCGTGTCGGTCGACGACCTGAGCGTGGAGGCGTTTCGCGATCAGGTGAGCGAGTTTCTGCCCCCGGGCGAACAGGAATGCAAGAACTGGCTGCGGCAGCGGCTGTTTTACGAGCGCGGAGACTTTGGCGACGCGAACACGTTCTCCCGGCTGAGCGAGCAACTCACCAAGATTGACAGCGAGTGGCGCACGCAGGGCAACTATCTCTTTTATATGGCGACTGCGCCGAAGTTTTTTGCGACTATTGTTCAGCAATTGGGCCGCGCTGGACTATCGCACGAAGAGAATGGCCAGTGGCGGCGGGTTGTAATTGAGAAGCCGTTCGGGCAGGACCTGGCTTCGGCGAAGACGTTGAACCGAGACATCCGCGCGGTGCTGCAAGAGAGCCAGATTTACCGCATCGATCACTATCTGGGCAAAGAGACCGTGCAGAACATCATGGTCTTCCGCTTCGACAACGCGATCTTCGAACCTGTCTGGAACCGCCGCTACATCGATCACGTGCAGATCACGAACGCCGAGACGGTAGGCGTGGAGCGCCGCGGCGCATACTTCGATAGTGCGGGCACGCTACGCGACATGGTCCCGAATCATGTGATGCAATTGCTCAGCCTCACGGCAATGGAGCCGCCCATATCGTTTCATGCCGATGCGGTACGGGATGAGCAGGCGAAACTACTGCATTCGATCCAGGCGCTGGACTCCGAAGACGTGTTGCAGCGCAGCGTGCGCGGCCAATATGGCGAGGGGATGATCGGCGATGAACGAGTGCCGGGATACCGCATGGAACCCGGGGTCGCACCCGAGTCACGCACGGAGACCTTCGTGGCCATGAAGCTGAACATCGACAACTGGCGATGGGCTGGCGTTCCCTTTTACCTTCGAACGGGCAAGCGGATGGCGCAGCGGCATACAGAGATCGCAATCAGGTTCCGAAACACTCCGTTCCAATTGTTCCGCAAAGCGCCGCATCACACCACGCAAACGAACACACTGGTGATCCAGATTCAGCCCGCGGAAGGGATCGCGCTGAGCTTTGGAGCGAAAGTCCCAGGGCCGCTGCTGCGCGTGGGCTCTGTCGACATGAGCTTTGAATATTCGAAATACTTCGGTGCCGACGCCTACACTGGTTATGAAGTGCTGCTCTATGACTGCATGATCGGCGACGCTACGCTCTTTCAGCGCGCCGACATGGTGGAAGCGGGATGGACTGTGGTGGACCCGATGCTGGACGTGTGGAGAGCCCTCGCTCCGAGGAAGTTTCCAAACTACGCTTCGGGCACGTGGGGGCCGGCCGAGTCGGATCAGTTGCTCGCCGAGGACAATCGCCAGTGGAGGAGGATTGAGACATGATTCTTGTGGGCGACATTGGCGGGACGCGCACACGGCTGGCGGCATTTCAGACTGAGGGCAGTCGACTGGAGTGCGTGGTGCAGAAATCGTATCCGAGCCATGAACATGACGGGCTGCCGGAGATTCTGCCGCACTTCGTGCGCGGCCAGGGAATTCCGGTGCATAGCGCCTGCTTCGCGGTCGCGGGCCCGGTGCGCGACGGGCGCAGCAAGATTTCGAATTTGACCTGGACGATCGATTCGCGCGAACTGGCGACGCAACTTCGGCTCGATAAGGTTGGATTGCTGAATGACATGGAAGCGTACGCGTACGGCATCGACGCGCTGGAATCGAAGGACTTCATCGCGGTGAGCGAGGGATCGGAAGATGCCGAGGGCAATCGCGCAGTGATTTCGGCTCGTACCGGTCTGGGTATGGCGGGGCTGTATTGGGATGGCTTCCGGCATCATCCGTTTGCCTGCGAGGGCGGACACGCGGATTTTGCTCCGCGCAACGATGTAGAGATGCAACTGCTTTCGTATTTGCAGAAAAAGCACGGACGCATCAGTTACGAGCGCATTCTTTCGGGACCCGGCATTCGTAACATTTACGAATTTCTGCGCGACACGAAGGTGGCGGAAGAGCCGGTGGGGCTGAAAGATGAGATTGCCGCGTCGCATGACGTCTCGGCGACAATTGCGAACGCTGCGGCAGCCGGCAGGGCCGCGATCTGCGAGAAGACGATGGAGATTTTTGTCAGCGTTTTCGGCGCGGAGACTGGCAACTGCGCGCTGCGTTACATGACCACCGGCGGCATCTTCATCGGCGGAATTATCGCGGTGAAGAACGTCGAGAGCATGAAGGCTCCCGCGTTCATACAGGCGTTCCTCGATAAGGGCCGCATGGGATCACTGCTGAAGGACATGCCGGTGAAGATCATTCTGAATGACGACTGTGGATTGATCGGCGCGGCGCGGTACACGTTGGTGCAGAAGGCATTTCGGAAGTAGCCGAGCTTTCCTCGTCGGCGGGGCGGCAGTCCCCTCATGTGATTTGGCCGTCCCGGTTTATTTCATTATTTTCTAAAACTGAAGATTTCGTGCGCTGCTCAGGAATCTTGCCAGCGGTGACATCTTTCGGCAGGCTGTGGCGAACGTCGCCATGAATCTCGGGCTGCACACTTGCGCGTCGGCGAAGTTGATCGCTGAACCGAGATCGCGCAGCTTCAGGTCTTCCACGAATTCGTGATCGCAGGGAAAGCCGCGCGGTGGGCGCGTCAACCTGCTGGCATCGTCCCAGTTGACCAACTTGCGGACTTTACGCCATTCGTCAGCCCGCTCGACGATTGCGTTACGAACTTTCAACAGCGTATCGGGCTCGGGATGCCAGAGACCGGAGGCGGCGAAACATCCGCCGGGCTCGAGATGAAGGTAGAAGCCGGGGGAGTGAACATCTTTCCCGCAATGCGAGAATCGCATAGCTATATGCGTTTTGTAAGGACGCTTGTCTGGTGAGAAGCGCGTGTCGCGGTAGATGCGGAAGAGCGATCCACGCGAGGTACGAGGATCGGCGACGAGATGCGGCGTGATGTCGTACAGAGGGCCAGCGAAGCTGATGATGAATTGCAGTGCGGACTGGTGCGCGCAGGATTCGTATTCGTCTTTGTGGGCAAGGAACCAGTCGCGATTGTTGTTGCGCTTCAGGCGGACGAGGAAGCGGAAGAGTTCGGGGGTGAAGTGCGAAGGCATCGATTCAAGTTAAGAGCTTAGGTTACCAGCCGACTTTGCTCATGCTTTCACGCGGCGGTGTACGCAATCACTGGTGTTCAGGCAGGAGTCAGCGAGGCGCAAGCGCTCCACCGTTTTTCCACCGACGATGTGGGAGTCGATGATTTCATCCACATCGGCTTCCGTCACAAAGCCGTACCAGACCCCGTCGGGATAGACAACGAGGTTTGGTCCATGCTCGCACTGGTCAAGACAGCCCGCCTGGTTGGCCCGTATCTGGCCTTTCAATCCGCGCTCGGAGAGTTTCTGTTTGAACAATTTTTGCAGTTTGCCCTGCGCAAGCGGATCACAGCATCCTCGCGGATGGCCCTCCGGACGCTGATTCCCACACACGAAAATATGTTTTTCGAATTTCGGCGTCGAGTTATTTTCTCAGATTTCGCGTAACGAATCGTCCGTTTCATCGGATATACTTCGCAGACCCAACAAACTCAGGGAGCAACTTTTCTCGTGGCAGTCGGCCTTCGCACGCAGGATTTGCGGAAAGTCTTCGATTCCGGGCCTCCCGCGGCAACTGGAGGCATTGTCGCCCGTGGAAACGCAAAGGGATCGAAGCAGGCCAAGGTGCAGGTCACGGCGCTCGATGGGCTGTCGCTCGAGGTCAATCCTGGAGAAATCTTCGGGTTGCTCGGGCCGAACGGCGCGGGCAAATCCACAACGGTCGGCATTCTGACGACGCGTGTGCGGTCGACCAGCGGGCGGGCGTGGATCGGGACGCACGAGGTTTGGAAGGAACAGGCAGTCGTAAAGTATTTGATCGGCGTGGTGCCGCAGCGTCCAAACCTGGATTTTTCTCTCACTGCGCGCGAGATCTTGACGTTTCACGCCGCATACTTCGGAATCGGCTCGAAGCAGAGAAACGAACGAGCCGACGAACTCTTGGAGAAATTCAAGCTGACCGACCGGGCAAACCAGATGGTGCGCGGCTTTTCAGGCGGCATGATGCAGCGGCTTTCGATTGCGCGCGCCATGATGCACGACCCGCAAGTTCTTTTTCTGGATGAGCCCAGCGCCGGACTCGATCCGCAGACGCGCATCCTACTGTGGGAGATCATTCGCGAATATAACCAGGCGGGCAAGACGATTCTGCTGACCACGCACTACATGGAAGAGGCGGACGCGCTGTGCAACCGGCTGGCGATTGTGGACCACGGCCGCGTCATTGCCATTGGCACGCCGGGAGAGTTGAAGAGTTCTATCCCGGGCGGTTATGTGCTGCGGCTGCGATTTGCCGGCGTCCCAGCCGAGTTGCCGGAGCGGTTGCGATCACTGAGCGGGGTGCGAGAATTGCGCGCCGTCGACGATACCGGCTTTGATGTTTACTCCGACCGCGGAGGACCTTTGATCGCGGAAGTGGCGGCCGTTGCAGCGGCTGCCGGCGCTGAGCTTTCGGATGTACACATTTCCGAACCCAGCCTCGAAAATCTCTTCCTGCACCATACGGGAAGGAGTTTGCGCGATTGAACTGGCAGACTTTTTTCGCGATGCTGGCACGCGATGCACATGTGGCACGCAGGAATCTGATGCAGCTTCTGTTCCAGACGTTTCTTCAGCCGTTGTTGTTCGTGTTCATCTTCGGCCGTGTCATGGTGGGCAGCGGCTACATGCCCGCGTCATACAAAAGCCTGCTGCTGCCGGGAATTATGGCGATCAGCATGGTCTTCACCGGCATCTGGGCGGTGGCAATGCCGTTGATCGCCGAGTTTCAGTGGACACGCGAGATCGAAGACCGTCTGCTGGCGCCGATCGACATTCGATGGATAGCCGTGGAAAAAATTGTGGCCGGAATGATTCAGGCGCTGGCCGCGGGCATTGTTGTCATTCCGCTGGCGTGGCTGGTGTTGCGGCCGGGAGTTGATATTCACGTATCCGAGCCACTCGTCTTCATAGCGATTGTCCTGCTGGTGGCTGCGTTCTCGGCCTGCGGAGGACTGGCTTTGGGTTGCAGCATGAACCAGCAACATATCGGCCTGATGTTCAGCCTGGTGATTACGCCCATGATCTTTTTCGGCTGCACATACTATCCGTGGAGCGCCCTGAAGACATTTCCGATCATGCAGAAACTAGTGCTGATCAATCCGCTGGTATACGCGAGCGAAGGACTGCGCGCTACGCTGGTGCCACAGTTCCCGCATCTGTCGCTCACGGCGGTGCTTGTGGGGTTGTTTCTATTTGACCTGCTTTTTCTGGCCGTCGGACTGCGGCAGTTCGATAGAAAAGCTGTAACCTAGCCCTTCGGTCTCGCGTTGCCATCCGCTTAGCCACAAGCTAAAATAACCCGTACACATCTTTCCGCTTTTTATTCCTGCAATTTTCTTAGTTGAGGGCCGGCCCTGCGGGTGAGGAGTGTGCGACCCCGGGAGCAGCGGAGCCATGCGCCTGCCCTAAGCTCGTTTACGGAGAGAGCATTGAACAAAGGCAAGACTGCCGTGATTGTCGGCGCTCAGTGGGGCGACGAGGGCAAGGGCAAGATCGTCGACGTGCTGTCGGAGAACTTCTCGGTCGTGGCCCGTTATGCCGGTGGCCACAACGCTGGCCACACCGTTATCATCAACGGCAAGAAATTCGTTCTGCAGCTCGTCCCCTGCGGCGTGCTGCGTCCGCGATGCCGGAGCGTGATCGGCAACGGTGTCGTGCTCGATCCGCTGGCATTCTTGAAAGAGGTAGCTGGACTGCGCGAAGTCGGCGTGGAAGTGGATGGGCATCTGTTCGTTTCCAACCGCGCGCACGTGATTCTTCCCTATCACCGCATGATCGAACTCGCGGCGGAGAACGCTCCCGGACGCGTAAAGATTGGAACGACCTCGCGCGGGATCGGTCCCGCTTATGAAGACAAGATGGGACGGCGTGGGCTGCGCGTAGCCGATCTGCTCGACTCGCAACTACTCAAGAAGCACATCGAAAATGCAGTGCGCGAGAAAAACATGATTGCGCACGCGCTGTTTAATACCGAACCTCTCGATGCCGACAAGATGTACACGGAATATTCCCAGGCCGCCGAAAAAATTGCTCCGTTTGTATGCGACACGGCGGTGCTGCTGAATCAGGCGTTGAGGCAGGGTGAATCCATTCTGTTTGAAGGCGCGCAGGGAACGATGCTCGACATCGATCACGGAACGTATCCGTTTGTGACTTCGTCGAGCGCGACTTCTGGCGGCGCAGTCATCGGAACAGGTGTCGCGCCGAATGCGATCAACTCCGTAATCGGCATCACCAAGGCATACTGCACACGCGTCGGCGAGGGACCGTTCCCGACCGAGGAGCATGGCGAGGGAGGCGAGAACCTGCGCAAGCGCGGGAACGAATATGGCGCGGTGACGGGGCGTCCGCGGCGCACAGGATGGCTGGATATGCCGCTGCTGCGCTATTCCGGCATGATTAATGGAACCACGTGGCTCGTTGTCACGAAGCTTGATGTGCTCGACGATCTCGCTGAGATTCCTGTTTGCGTGGGATACAAAATCGACGGAAAAGAGACGGTCGAAGCCCCGGCGCAGGCAAGCGGATACGAGAAGATTGAGTGCGTCTACACGAAGATGCCTGGATGGAAGACTTCGACTGAGGGCATTACCGAGTATGACAATCTGCCAAAGGAGGCGCGGGAATATCTCTCGTTTATCGCGAAAGAATCGGACGCAAAGATCGGCATGATCTCTACCGGGCCGGACCGCGACCACACGATTCTTCTCGATGATTTCACCAGCGAGTTGAAGCAGGCAGCGAAGAAAGCCTAGAATTGCTCTCCCGGCCTCCCAGCGGCTCATTCCCCGAGCCGAGCCGGCGCAAGGAGTAAGCCGATGGTGGTGTTGGCCGTTACCTGGATGGCGAAAGCTGGCCATGAAGCCGAAGTTGCCGCGTTGTTCAGCAAACTGAGCGAGGAATCCCGCAAGGAACCCGGTTGCCTGATGTTCCAGGCCCACCGGCACAAGACCGAATCCCGCCGTTTCTTCATCTACGAGCAGTACAAGGACGATCCCGCGCTTGAGGCGCACCGCTCGACTCCGCACTTTCTGCAATACGTGAAAAAAGATTTACCCAAGGTCGGAGACCGCGTGGAGGGGCATTTGTACGAACCGATGGGATAAGGGCAGTTGCCCAGTCCGAGTCAAGGTTGTATGGCGCGGGGATTCCCGCCCGCGTTTGACTCAACAGTCGGCGAACAGTTCTCTGATTTACTTCTTGTCGATCAGCAACTCGCCGCCCGAAGCGTAGCTTTCCTTAGACAATTCATTGAAAGTCACGATGATGCCTTCGCGCTTTGCTCCGGCTTCTTCGACTAGAGCATCGGTAACGCGCTTGGCGATCTTGCGTTTCTGGTCGGCGGTGCGGCCTTGCAACATGGTGATTTGGATTAGAGGCATGGAAGATCCTTCACTTCGTTCAAAATGACGGCTGCGAGCTCCCGCTTCGCTCACGCCCGCAAATCGCCGTCATTTTGCCAATTCGTATCCCGCGAAGAAAAAGCTCAGTTCGAAGCGCGCGGTGTCTTCTCCGTCGGAGCCGTGGATTGCGTTGTGCTCAATATTGGTGGCCCATTTCTTGCGGATGGTGCCTTCCTCGGCGTTCGCCGGGTTCGTAGCGCCCATGAGCTTGCGGAGATCGGCGATGGCATTTTCTTTTTCGAGCGCCAGAACGACGATGGGGCCGCTCGACATGAAATCGGTGAGCGTGTTGAAGAACGGACGGCTGGCGTGGACCGCATAAAACTGCTCGGCCTGGTGCTTGGAAATTTCCAGCATCTTCATAGCGAGGATGCGGAATCCGTTTTTTTCGAACTGCTCGATGATGTCTCCGACGGCGTTCTTGCGGACGGCGTCGGGTTTGACGATAGTGAAAGTGCGTTGCAGGGTCTTCATTCTGTCGTTGGTCCTTGGTTGTTAGGTCTCAGGTCTTGGGTCTTGGGTTTTCGCCTCTGAGCCGCGAGCCGTCATTCAACTGAAGTAATTGTCATTCCGAGCGAAGCGAGGAACCTGCTTTTCCTTTCTCACTCGGTACTAAGCATTTACTCCGATTGCAGCGGCGAGCGTTTCGCCAATCGCAGCCGGCGATCTTGCTACACGGATGCCGGAGGCTTCGAGTGCTTTGATCTTTTCTGAAGCGGTTCCCTTACCGCCGGAAATAATCGCTCCCGCATGGCCCATGCGGCGTCCGGGAGGCGCGGTCTGTCCGGCGATGAATCCGACGACCGGCTTTTTCATGTGCGTCTTCACGAACTCGGCGGCGGTCTCTTCCGCGTTGCCACCGATTTCACCAATCATAATAACGGCTTCAGTTTCAGGATCACGATTGAACAGGTCGAGTGCGTCGACGAAGGTCGTGCCGATGATTGGATCCCCGCCGATGCCGATGGCGGTGGACTGTCCGATGCCGCGCTGCGTGAGCTGATGAACTGCTTCGTAGGTCAGCGTGCCCGAGCGCGAGACGATGCCGACGGAGCCTTCTTTGTGGATAGAGGCGGGCATGATGCCGATCTTGCACTTGCCGGGAGAGATGATGCCGGGGCAGTTCGGCCCGATGAGGCGCGAGCGTCGGTCTTGCAGGAACTCCCAAGCCTTGACCATGTCGAGCGTTGGGATGCCCTCGGTGATGCAGACGATGAGGTCGATCTCGGCGTCAGCGGCTTCCATGATGGCATCAGCGGCAAACGGCGGCGGAACAAAAATTACGGTGGCATTGGCGTCCGTCTTCTCGACGGCCTCGCGCACCGTGTTGAAGATGGGCCAGCCTTCGTGCGTAGTGCCGCCCTTGCCGGGTGTTACGCCTCCCACAATCTTGGTGCCGTAGGCGGCGCTGGCTTTCGCGTGGAACGTTCCCTCGCGGCCGGTGAGGCCTTGGACGATCACGCGGGTGTCTTTGTCAACCAGAATCGACATATTTCCTCTTTGAATTCCACTGGGGCTAAAGCCCCTCATCAATCTCTTCGCTGGACGCGGCCCTAAAGGGCCGCTCTTCCACGTTCTGTCAGCGCCATTCCGTAACGCCGAGCGTTCCGCGGGCTGCGGCAACAACTTTGTCGGCAGCTTCTTTCATGGTGTCGCTGACAATGAAGTTGAGTCCCGAGTTCATCAGGATTTGTTTGCCCTCCGTAACGTTTGTGCCTTCGAGACGAAGAACGATCGGCAGCTTCATGTTGGTCTTGCGCGCAGCTTCCACGACGCCGGTCGCGAGGGTATCGACGCGCAGGATGCCGCCGAAGATGTTGATCAACACCGCCTTCACATTCTTGTCGCTCAGGAGGATTTCGAACGCATGGGCGACCTGTTCGGAATTCGCTCCCCCGCCGACATCAAGAAAGTTCGCGGGCAGGCCGCCGGCGTACTTGATGATGTCCATGGTCGCCATCGCAAGACCGGCGCCATTGACCATGCATCCAACATTGCCGTCGAGCTTGATGTAGTTGAGGCTGTATTTCGAGGCCTCGACCTCTAGCGGATCTTCCTCGGTAACGTCACGGAACTCGCGCAGATCAGCGTGGCGGAAGAGCGCGTTGTCGTCGAAGGTGATCTTGGCGTCAAGGGCGAAGAGGCGTCCGTCCGTCGTGGTGATAAAAGGATTGATTTCAACCAACGAGCCGTCGGTTTCAAGGAATGCCTTGTAGAGGCTTGTGAGAAACTGCACGGCGGGATTGATCTGCTTCCCGCTGAGGCCCAGCATGAAAGCAATCTTGCGGGCCTGAAAGGCTTCGAGTCCCATGCCGGGATCAAGGTGTTGTTTGAGTATCTTTTCGGGAGTCTCAGCGGCGACCTGCTCGATGTCCATGCCACCCGCGGCGGACGCCATGAAGACCGGCTTGGCTTCTGCACGATCCACCAGAATTCCGAGATAGAGTTCCTTTTCGATCGGCAGTGTCTCTTCGATCAGCAAACGTCGCACGATGCGGCCTTCGGGGCCGGTCTGGTGCGTGATCAGCTTCATGCCTAACATTCTGCCCGCGAGCTCGCCGGCTTCATCCACCGATTTGGCGATCTTTACGCCGCCGCCTTTACCCCGGCCTCCGGCATGAATCTGCGCTTTAACGACCACGCCGCTCGCGCCAGAATCGAACAGCTCGCGGGCGACAGACTCAGCCTCGTCGCGCGAGGCGGCCATCGATCCGCGCGGAACGGTCACACCATACTTCTTGAGAATTGCTTTGGCCTGATACTCATGAATTTTCATAATGATGACTCTTCAGCAAATCGGCAGGAGCCTGCTTGCGGCACAGCGCTGCGGGCAGCAAACTCTTGATTTTATAGAAGGTTGTAGGATTTGGGCAAACTCAGCGGAGCGGTTTTTTTTTGGAATTGCATTTGAGACATCCCTGAGGATTACTGTTCATGCCGAGTGCAACTCGTGCGTCGTTTGAGTTTCCGTAACATCCAAACGGCTTCCAGTCCGCAATCTATGCCCGCAACCGCTCAAGAATCGAAACTGCTGTCGCTTAATGTGGCGCGGCCTCGGCTGACCGTCTACAAAGGCACGACGATCGACACGGGCATCTTCAAGGTGCCGGTGAAAGGCACGGTTCGGCTGCGCACATTGAACCTCGATGGCGACCGACAGGCAGATCTCTCGGTCCATGGAGGACCGTACAAAGCGGTCTATGCCTATCCTTCGGAGCACTACGAGTATTGGCGTCGCGAACTGCCCGGCACGGATTTGCCTTGGGGAGCGTTCGGAGAAAATTTCACGACTATTGGTTTGTTCGAAGACGATTTGCACGTCGGCGACCGCCTTAAGATCGGTTCGGCTGAGGTGATGGTGCGGCAAATGCGAATGCCATGCTACAAACTGGCAGCGAAGTTTCAACGCGACGACATGATCGAACGCTTTCTGCACAGCGGCCGCAGCGGGTTTTATTTTTCGGTGGAGCGCGAGGGCGATGTCAGTGCAGATAATGCATTCGAAGCCGTATGCCATGGCGCCGATGGAATTACCATTTCTGAAATGAACATGCTGGTAGCAAGAGATCGATACAACCACGAGTTGATCCAAAAAGCGCTTGCCACTCCGGCATTGCCGGATGATTGGAAAGAATACTTTGGCAAACGGCTTATCCCACCCTCAGGCCACTCCCCCGGCTAGCCGTCACAACAACCAAAGTTTTCGAATGCCTTACAATGCGTCCACCTATGATCGTTGACGCACTCCATCGCGTTGCCAGTCAGGGCGAATCGCTCGACCGCGCTCAATCGCGCGCTGTGATGGCGGATGTCCTCGCGGGAAAATGCAGCGACGCACAAATTGCTGCCCTGCTGGTGGCGCTACGTATCAAGGGCGAGACTGTCGAGGAGATTGTGGGGTTCGCCGAGGCGATCCGCGCGGCGGCTGCGCCCTTGCCGATCGAACGCACGGCATCTGCCAACGCGCTCGACGTGAGCGGCACAGGACGCGAGGCGCTGGCTGAATCCGACGGCGATTCGCTGATCGACACCAGCGGCACCGGGGGTGATGCCAGCGGGACCTTCAATATTTCTACGGCGACTGCGCTCGTCACAGCCGGAGCCGGCGTGCGCGTGGCCAAACATGGGAACCGCAGCATCAGTTCGAAGTGCGGATCGGCGGATGTTGTCGAGGCGTTGGGAATCGATATTCAACTTTCGCCAGAGCGTGCGGCGCAGTGTCTGCGTGAAGTTGGGATTTGTTTTCTCTACGCTCCGAATCTTCACCCTGCCATGAAGCAGGTACAGGGTGTGCGCCGGGAACTGCGCATGCGGACGATGTTCAATCTGCTGGGGCCGCTAACCAACCCAGCACGCGCCTCGGGTCAGGTCGTTGGAGTTTACTCGCTTGAACTGGTTGAGAAGCTGGCGGAAGCATTGAGTATGCTTGGTCTTCGCCGCGCACTCGTTGTGCATGGCCTCGACGGGATGGACGAAATCACAATCACCGGAGCGACACGAGTAGCAGAAGCACGAGAAGGCTCGGTGCGGTCATACGAAATAGTACCGGAGGAGTTTGGAATGAACCGCGGAACTTTGGCTGACATCGCCGGCGGCGATGCACCTGGGAACGCGGCAATCATTCGCGCGGTTCTGGCCGGCGAGAAGTCTCCACGGCGCGACGTTGTGCTTTTGAATTCGGCAGCGGCCTTGGTCGCCGCCGGACGCGCCGAACATCTGGCGCCCGCCATCGCCCTGGCGGCCAAGTCCATCGACTCCGGCGCGGCGGCGCAGAAGCTCGACGCGATGGTCCGCTTCACTTCGAACCGGTGATGTCCCCCGCTCACCTCATCTACGCCCATCCGTCTAAGCGCATCAGCATCCCGACACGTCGTGTTCGATCCGCGCTTTTCAATTTCGGTTACAGATGATCAACTGCCATTCCGGCAGTGAAGGAGATTTCCATGCACAGAGTTCGCTTGCTTGCCCTGTTGTGCTGTGTTTTTGTTGCCCTGACAACCAGATTCAGTTTCGCCCAGACCGCCACGAGCGAGACCCTGATGCTCAATCTACCGCGTGCGAGCCAGCATGCGACCGTGATGCAGCGTATCGGCATTACCGATATCACGATCAACTATCACCGGCCGCTCGCTAATGGACGACAGATCTGGGGCAAAATCGTGCCCTACGGCCAGGTGTGGCGCGCGGGCGCGAACGAAAACACGATCATCACGTTCACCGACCCGGTCACTATTGAAGGCCAGGCGCTCGACAAGGGCACGTACGGGCTGCAGATGATCCCGGGCGAGAGCCAGTGGACGGTGATTTTTTCAAAGAACTCCACCTCGTGGGGGGCTTTCAGCTACAAACAGGACGAAGATGCTCTGCGCGTCAACGTCAAGCCGCAAAGCGCGGAATTTCACGATGCGCTCGCCTACGACTTCGACGACGTAAAGGCCGACTCCACAGTCGTCGCCATGCGATGGGAGAAAGTCGCCGTGCCGTTCAAAGTTGCGGTCAATGTGAATGATCTTGTGACGGCGAGCATCCACCATCAATTGCACGGACTGAACCAGTACTACTGGGAAGGCTGGGACGATGCCGCGGGATATTTCCTGGCTAACAAAATCAATCTCGGCGAAGCGCTCAAAGATGAGGACATGTCGATCCAGAACGAGGAGCGCTATGACAATCTCATGAACAAGTCGAAGATTCTCGACGCAATGGGGCGACCGAAAGATGCGGAGACATTCCGCACGCAAGCTCTCAATAAGGCTGGTGCGCTGCAACTCTATTTTTATGGCCGGCAGTTGCAGGGAGACAAGAAGCAGGATGAAGCGCTGGCGCTGTATCGTTCAAATGCGAAAAAGTTCCCGGAGTATTGGACTTCGCATCTCGGACTCGCCCGCGTATATAGCGCACAGGGAGATTTCGACACCGCTGTGAAAGAAATAAAGCTGTCTTTGGCTGACGCTCCGGAAGCAAACAAGAACGCGTTGGAAGGATATGTGAAGCGGTTGCAGGCCAAGGACGACATCAACCGGTAATGCACGTGGGTAGCGCCGGCATCTTGCCGGCTGTCGCGAGGGCATCCTGCCCTCGCATGCCGGGATGGCGGCGCTACCCCTCGCTACCAGACCCTGCAGGCGTTCGCCTTCACCATCTTCTGTCCGGCTTTACAGCTGAACGCCTGACCGAACTCTGGCATGTTCGAGAAGACGTTGTCGATGCGGTAGACGCTGAGCGAGTGCGGATCGGTTTGCACGACCACGCTCGCGATCTGCGGACGGATATTCGAGCACCATGAATAAGCCGCAGCGAGGAAGAACCGCTGACGGTTGGTCCATCCATCGGGGCCCTTGTCATCGAGCGACTGGCCTTTCTTCTTCAACGTGTTTTCCAGCGCGTGAAGCGTAAGGTAGATACCGCCATTGTCGGCCGTATCCTCACCCTGCGTCAGTAATCCGTTCTGCTTCACGCCCAGGCCTGCCTCGGGAACTTCCTGCGTGTATTCATCGGAAATGCACTTTCCACGTTCGTCATATTGCCTGCCGTCGTCGGCAGTCCACCAGTCGCGGAGGTTTCCCTTGGCATCGAACTTGCGGCCCTGATCGTCGAAGCCGTGGATGATTTCATGTCCGATGATCATCCCGATCGCGCCGTAGTTCACGGCGTCATCTTTGGTGGCATCGAAAAAGGGTGGTTGCAGGATTCCAGCCGGGAAGTTGATCGTATTCAACTGCGGATCGTAATAGGCGTTAATCGTAGGCGGAGTCATCGTCCATTCGGCGCGATCGACGGGCTTACCGATCTTTGCCACCCAGCGTTCGAATTCATACGACGTGGCCTGTGCGACGTTATTCATGTAGCTGTCGCGCACGATCTTAACCGTGGAGTAATCGTGCCAGCGCGAGGGATATCCGATCTTGTCTTCAATGCCTTTCAATTTGACGATCGCCTGCTCCTTCGTAGCCGGCGACATCCAGGCAAGGCCTTGAATGTCGGCGGTGAGGGCGTCTTCGATCGAGTGCACCATCTCTAACATGCGCGCCTTGCTTGCAGGCGGAAAGGCGCGGTCTACATAGGCCTGGCCGAGCGCATCGCCGAGATCGCGATCCGCGGCACGAACACAGCGGCGCCAGCGCGGTTGCTGCTGCTGCGCTCCAGCCAATGTCCGCGCGAAGAAATCGAAATTCTCCGCTACGATCGGCTTGTTCAGGTACGGCGCGGAAAGGTGCACGACCTGCCAGCGCAAATAAGTTTGCCAGTGCGCCAGGGGATGCTCGGCGATCAACTTCTCTTCGGCACGGAAGAATTCCGGCGAAGTTACGATGTAGTGCTCACTGGCTGGAGCCTTAACGGCTTTGAGATACGCGTCCCAGTCGATTGACGGCGTGAGCGCTTTCACTTCGGCCAGGCTCATTTTGTTGTTGATGTTCTTGGGATCGCGCCGCTTGACGTTGTCCATCTGCGCTTTCGCCATCGCGGTTTCCAATTCAATGACGGTACCGGCATCAGCATCGGCCTGGCTCTCTGGCTCGCCGGCGAGCGCAAACATCTTCTGAATATGGGTGCGGTACTTGGCGAGCAATTCTTTCGACTTGTCGTCGCTGTTCAAGTAGTAGTCGCGGCCAGGAAGGCTCAAGCCACCTTGATCGATCTGCGCCACAACCACGGTTGCGTCGTCATAGTCCTGTTGACTAGCAAAACCGAACAGCGGTGCGTTGGTCTGATTGTCTCCACCCTGCCACGCGCCGGGGTAACGCTGATGCAGGTGGGCAACTTCCAGCGTGATGTCTCTCTTCGATTTCATCGCGGCGATACGATCGAATTCGGGCTGGAGAGGCTTCACTCCGGCGGCGTCGACGGCGGGTTCATCCATGCAGGCGGTCCAGTAGTCGCCGATCTTCTGAGGTACGGCGCTGCGAGCAGGATCGCTCTTGCCTGACGCTTCTAGCGTCTCGCGAAGAATACTTTCGTTCCAGATTTGCAGGCCGCTGCCCGTGCTCCAGAAGACCTGGTCGGCGGGCATGGGATTCGCGGTTAGCCATTTGTTGCACGCATATTTGTAGAAATCGTTGCAAGGATCGAGCGACTTGTCGACGAGATTGGGATCGAAGTGTTCGACCTTCGGCTCTCCGCCTTGATCGGCAGCGCCGGTAAAATTAGCGGTCGTCTTTGGCAAGGCGGTTTGGGCAAAGACACTCGAAACGCCAAGCGTCGTTAGCAACACACAAAGACGGGAAATGGACATAGGGCCTCTTGGAAGTGGTTTCGAATTTGGGTCGCACAGGCTGCGGGAGCGAAGCATATTTGACCGGAGCAGGTTCTGCGCGAACGCGGGTGCACGCTCGCCCGACCGAACACATTACTACAGACGCAAGCTTCCTGGTGTGGTTAGCAGGCGAAACCGTAAACGACAAAGCGCACTATGGTTCGCGAAGGAAAACAAATTTTGTGATTTCATCCGGTGTTATGCAAGCCGGCGGCGATTCCATTGATGGTCGCGCCGAGCGGATAGTCGAGATCAGAGTTTTGCTGCCCGTCTTGTTTGCGGCGAAGGAGTTCAACCTGGATGAGGCTCATCGGGTCCACGTATGGATTCCGCAGCCGGATTGAGCGGGCGAGCACGCGGTTGCGTGCCAGAAGTTCGCGCTGCCCGGTCACTCGCAGAATCATGCGGCGGGTCCGAAGGAATTCCTCCTCCAGCAGGGTTACGACTCGTTTTCTTAACGGCGCGTTCTTTACGAGTCCGGAGTAGTCGCGTGCGATGCCGAGATCGGCCTTGGCCATACCGAGTTCCACGTTGCTGAGCATGCCTGCGAACATCGGAAAGCCTCTAGCGATCTGCCGCAAGAGCTGATCGTGGGCCGCGCTCTTTTCCGAGAACTGCTCGAGCGCGACTCCGACGCCGAACCAGGCTGGGACGGCGAAGCGGCTTTGCATCCAGCCGAACACCCAAGGGATGGCGCGCAGATCTTCGAGCCGGCGTCCTTTGCGGCGGCGGGCCGGACGCGAACCGATGCGGGCCGTGTCGAGTTCGTTGACCGGCGTGGCCTGCTCGAAATAGTCGAGGATGTCAGGGTTCTCCGCGATGTCGCGCCGGTAAACACGATAGGCCAGTTGCGACATTTCCTCGATCGCAGCTTCCCATTCCTGGGAGTGTAAAGTCTCACCGGGGCGCATAAGAGACTCGAGGCTCGCCGCGATCATCAATTCGAGGTTCCATTCGGCAAGTACCGGGTCGGCGTACTTCCAGTTGAGAACTTCTCCCTGCTCAGTGACGCGAATCTGGCCGGAAAAACATCCCGGCGGCTGCGCAAGAATCGCAGAGTGGGTCGGACCGCCGCCGCGTCCGACCGTTCCTCCCCGGCCATGGAAGAGGCGCAGCTTCACTTGGCATTCTCTTGCGACTTCATGCAGTGCGCGATGGGCTTTATGAAGTTCCCAGGTGCTGGTGAGCATGCCTCCGTCTTTGTTGGAGTCGGAGTAGCCGAGCATGACCTCCTGCCAGCGTCCCCAGGAGTCGAGCAGCAGTTTGTATTCCGGGTTGTTCCACAAGCGCGCCATCACATCACTCGCTCCACGCAGCGATGCGATGGATTCGAACAACGGCACGGGCATAAGACCGGGATCGCCGGCCGATCCGGCGACCTCAACTTTGACGGCCTTTGCGAGACGGACGACCGCCAGTACATCCTCTTCTGATTCTGCGCCGCTGATCACGTAGTTGCGGACCGAACTTGCCGAATGGGTCCGCTTCAATCGCGCGATCGTACGGAAAGTTTCCAGAAGCTCGCGGCCCTCGGCTGAGGCAGGCTCTTCGTCGAGGTTCTTGCCCAGTTCCCTGATCACTTGTGTATGAACGATGGCATGCTGACGAATATCCAGCGTGTGCAGGTGAAATCCGAACGTGCGCAACTTTCTGAGCACGGGCCTCACATGCATTGTCGCAAGGCGCTCGGCGCGATATGCCTCGAGACTGCTCTGCACTAGAAAGAGGTCCTGCTCGAACTCTCCCGCATTCTGGTACGCTGCCGGGGATTTGATGTCATCGCGCGTCGCCGTCAGCTTGTGAAACACGTATGAAAGAAAGCGGCGGTAGCTCTCGGAAATGTTGTTCGGTCCCCACGCCAGATGCACGCCGGAAAGCGTGCTCTCGTACTCCTGGAGTTTGGAGAGAAGCGCGCTGGAGATATTCGTCTGCCGTCGCGAAGAACTGAGCCGGTCGCTCAAGGCCTCAACATCGTAGAGATACTCGCGCAAGATCAGGGCGCGTGCCATATCGAGCGCGTCCTTAATGCACTCCGGCTTTACAAGTGGATTGCCGTCACGATCACCGCCGATCCATGAGCCAAATTGCACAAGATTGGGCAGATCGGGCTCGTTGAGTTCGACTCCATAAACTTCGCGAAACGATTCGACAACTTCGGCATATATCCTGGGCAGCGCATCGAAGAGCGAAAGCCGGAAATAGCGCAGGCCCATGCGGATTTCGTCGTTCACGCTGGGCTTCGCGAAACGAACTTCGTCGGTTTGCCAGAGTGAGGTGACTTCGGAGCGAATCTCGTTTTCGCACTCCTCGGCGGATTCGTCGGTCAGTGGAAGTTGGTCGAGCCGTTCGAGTTGTTTGGCGATGCGCTGGCGTTTCAACAAGACGGTTTGCCGCGCGGCTTCGGTCGGGTGCGCGGTAAAGACTGGAACAATTTGGATTTCTTTCAGGGCTGCGAGTGCGCTCTGTGCCGAAATTCCGGCTTCCTTCATCCGGGAAAGCGTTCCGCGAAATGACCCAGGCAACGGAGCATGGTCACGGTCCAATTTGCCTGCACGCCGGCGGCGCTTGCGATGATTGGTCTCAGCCAGGTTCGTCAGCTCGAAATATGTCGCAAAAGCCTTGGTGACCTGATAGGCACGAGGCAGGTCCATTTTCGCGATGATTTCCTGCGCTTGGCGTGCCATATCCGATGAGGATTTTCCCGCAGTGCTTCGGCGCGTACTCTCGCGCTGTTCGATAAGTAAGCGCCGAAGTTGCTCCACGGACTGGAACAACTCCCGCCCGGACTGCTCAACGAGCACATCTCCCAGAATCGTGCCAAGCGAGCGGACATCCCGGCGAAGAGGACCATCCTTTGCAGTGTCGTCAGACGATGCGGCGAGTTCCCCGAGACGGGCGGCCTGGTCGTCGGCCTTCCACAACGGTTTGGACTTGCTGGCCATTTATATGGATGGAAACCAGCATAAATGAGACGGGCAGGAAGTGCGATGCAATTGGGGCTGATTGGGGTCGAACCGGATTCGAAGCGGCTATTTCGGGATTTCGAAATGGTAGCCAATTCCACGAAGGGTCTTGAGATATTGCGGATGGCAGGGATCGGTTTCGATCTTCTCGCGCAGTCGCCGAATATAGACGTCAATCGAACGCGGGGTCACGAAAGGCGTCTCTTTCCAAACCGCATCGAGCAGTTGGTCGCGAGTCAAGACGCGTCCCCGATGAGTGGCCAGATATTCGAGCAGGCGAAACTCGCGCGCGGTGGTCAGAACATTTCGGCCTTCAACCTGAACAGTCATGGAGTGGATATCGATCTCCAGCCCGCCCAGGCGGAGGACCTCGCTATCGGAAGGGGATTTTCCCAATCCCCGCAGTACGCTGCGGATACGGGCGACAAGTTCGCGAGGGCTGAACGGCTTGGTGATGTAGTCGTCGCCTCCCAGATCCAGGCCCTTAATACGGTCGGCCTCGCCCGTTTTGGCGGTGAGAAAGACAATGGGAATCGAGGAGAGGGCAGGCGTCTGGCGGATGTGGCGGCAGAGCTCGAAGCCATCGGTTCCCGGCAGCATAACGTCGAGCAAGAAAAGCGCTGGTTTTTCCCTCGTAGACTCGGTCAGCACAGACGCGCCACTTACAAAACTCTGGACCTCAAACCCGGCTGCTTGAAGATTGTGTGAGATGAGTCTCGCGATGTCTTCCTCGTCTTCCACGACGAAGATGGTCGGCCGGATAGGGCTGGAGAGGCCGCTAGTTACAGTTCGCTCGAAAGATTCGGACGGCAAATGCATGGGCGGCTTCGGACTACGCCTACGTGCCACGAACGTAACAAGTGAGGCGGAGTGATTCCAAAACTGTATGGCGAGAATATTGCGCGAATGTTGCTCGATTGTTAATGAATGATGAATTTGTAAAGAAAGCTAGTTCGCGGCTTTCTTCTTGGGCATGTGGCGCAGGCTTCTGCCCTCGATCAGGCTGTAGAGGTCTTCGGCGAGATTGGTGGTGTGGTCGCCGGCGCGTTCAAGTGCCTGGGCCATCAATAGGATCTCGAAATGCGAAGTATCGCCCTGCTGCACGGTTTCGGCGAGGTGCCTCTGGAACAGGCCGTGGCAGATGCGGTCGATTTCTTTGTCCATCTGTAGAACTTTTCGGGCGCACTCGAGATCGAGTTTCTCAAAGCCAGTGTGGATGAGATCGAGCATATCGCGCAGAACATTAGACATCTCCACAAGATGACGGACGTCGGAGGACGGAATCTTGGCGATTCGGGCTTGAACGCGCAGCGCCACGCTCATCACCAGATCGCCGATGCGTTCAAGATCGGTGGTCGATTTCAGGCTGGCGAGCAACTGGCGCGCGCGGGATTCATTTACACGTGTAATGGCCGCAGGCAGGCGCTCGTCAATCTGCCTTTCGAGCAGATCGAGTTCTTTCTCGCAATCTTTGATAGCGAGAAAAGCCATCCGGGAAGAATTGGTTAACAGGTCAGGCAGATTCGAGGCGGCGTCACGGGCAATGAGGCAGGCATTCAAAGAAAGACGGGCGAGATCGCCAGCGCCGGCGGTCTTGCCTGCGTCGCGTCCGTTTCGCGAGCCCGGTTGACCGATGTCCTCTAAGGCTTTTGTCTTCGACTCGGATGGTGGTTTGCGTGGCATTGGAAACTAAAAGGCAGCTTACCTCGATCCAGGATCGCGTCTGTAACAGGTAGTGTAGTCCCGAAATGTGAAAGGATGGTTACAACGCTTTATCGGCCGTTACGAGACGCGAAAGGCAGGCCAACTGTGAATCTTACAGACCATTTCCGCCGCCAATTTTCGTACGATGCATGGGCGAACCGGGAAGTATTGCAGACAATCCGCACACAGGATGCCGATGACGCGAGATCGCTGCAACTCTTGGCTCACATTTTGGCGGCAGAAGGCTTATGGCTGGAGCGGCTCAAGCAACAACCGCAAAGTCTTCCGGTCTGGCCGAAGTGGGAACTGTTGAAATGCGAGTCGGCAAATGTTGAGATGATGCGGTCGTGGAGCGAGTATCTTGACGCGGTCTCCGAGGACAAAATTGCGCACAAAATCCCTTATAAGAACAGCAAGGGTGAACCTTGGCAGAGCGCGGTGGGAGACATTCTGACGCATGTCGTCATGCACTCGGCCTATCATCGCGGGCAAATCGCCAGCCACATGCGGGAAGCTGGAAGAACTCCCGCTTACACTGATTTCATCCATGGCGTACGCCAGGGATGGGTCAAGTAAAGCCGATCCCAGCGCGCACGGCCGCTTTGCAGCTGTTCGCGCAAAAGACGTAATATCTGACCAATGAAAAAACTCCCTATCCTCCTTCTCTTGGCGCTGTGTGCAACCTTCCTGATAGCTGGCGAAGATTCCAAAATTCCACCAATGCCGTCGGCGATAACCAACAACGCCGTAGCGTCGCTGAGGGGCGGCCTCGACATCTACTCCATCATGGGAGTCGGCAGCAAGAAAACCTGGGACGACATCAGCAACAAGATGTATGTCCTTCATTTCAAGTCGGGAAAGTGGATTGAAGAGCGGGCTGTTCCCGGGGTCGCGGGGAGGCTTGCTGCTTCCGCTATTGGCGTCAAGGCACAGGTTTTCGTATTCGGAGGCTACGTCGTTGATGGGCAGGGAGAAGAAATCACCATTGGCGATGTGAATGCCTACGTGCCGCAAGATCACCGTTGGTACCGGGCCGCAGACGTTCCAGTTCCGGTGGACAGCGCCGTCATCGGCATGAATCATGATCGCTACGTCTATCTGGTCGGCGGAAGATCGAGGAATGGGCCGGTCAACAATGTGCAGGTCTATGACGTCGAGAGAAATACATGGAGCGACGGGACGCCATTTCCCGGCGCTCCGGTGTTCGAGCACGCGGGCGGATTGACCGACGATACGATCGTTTTTGTGGATGGTGCGAAGAAAGACCCAAGTGGCAAGGCCTACGTCGTTTCCGACGAATGCTGGATGGGCAAGATCGATAAGAAGGACCCGGACAAGATCGAGTGGAGCAAATTACCGGCGCATCCCGGACCGGGACGCTTCGGAATCGTGGCTGGCGGCGGAGCCGAACATCGCATCCTGTTCTCGGGCGGCACAACGGGCATCCATAACTATAAGTTCCAGGATGCTGATGGCAAGAACGCTGAAATTTCACCGGTGACCTTCGCCCTCGATCTGCATGGTAACCGCTGGGAAACTTTGCTTCAGGATACGTATGACGTCCGCGCCGATACCCGGGGCGTTCTGTTTACGCCGCTTGGGCCATTCATTCTTGGCGGAACACTTAAGAACTCTGCGGTTTCAGCACGGGTGCTGGTGCTGCCGAAGAAGTAGTTCGTCTTTGATGACCGAGATTCCATTAACCACGAGGGACGCCAAGGTTCACGCAGGAAAATTGCTGAATGAATTCCCTTCATGGACCTTCGTGTCCTTCGTGGTTTTTCGATTTTGACTAGCGGGCGCGGGCCAGAACCAGGGTCACATCATCCGGTTGTTCTTTGTCGCCGATCCAATCGTCCACGGCTTGCGTCACGATCTGGCTGATCTGAGGAAGTGCAAGATCGCGGTTTTGGCGGACGAGATCAATCAGGCGATCTTCGCCGAACTCGCCGAAATCATTCTCCGGCTCAGTGACGCCGTCGCTGTAAGCAAGCAAAATCTCGCCCGGGCTCATTTGGGCTGAGTCTTCTTCATAAGTCATATTGTCGAAAATGCCGACGACCGTGCCGCCGGCGTCGAGCCTGCGGATACTGCCATCTGCGCCGATCAGGATCGGGGGCAGATGTCCGCCATTGCTGTAGGTCAGGCGATGCGTGCGGCCATCGTAAATGCCGAGAAAGAGCGTGGCGTATTTTTCCGGAGGCGTGCTCTCGTAAAGCTGATGGTTCAAAAGGGCCAGCAGCGCCCCAGGCGAAACTTCAATTCCATCGGGCCAGGTTGCCATCATTCGTCCGGTCCCTGCAACAGCTCCGACAGCCAAAGGTTCGCGCAACTGCGGCAGGCTTTCGACGCTGTAGGCGCGGACGGCAGAGTGAATCGTAGCCATAAGGAGAGCGGCTGAAATCCCCTTCCCGCTGATGTCGCCGACAGCCAGGATCAATTTGTGCGAGCTTGCCGTCAGGAAGTCGTAGTAGTCGCCGCTCACGGTGCGCGCGGGCCGGCAGAATCCGTGTACTTCGAGCGATTCAAGTTGCGAAACTTGACGAGGAAAAAGCTGCGCCTGAACCTCCTGTGCGATCGCTAATTCGTTTTCCAGCCTCTGTTTTTCCTTCTGCTCCAGTATTAACTTTTCGATGGATGCGGTCATCGAATTAAACGAGATTGCCAACTCCGCCAACTGGTCGTTCGATTTGACTGGAATGCGATGGCTGAAGTCGCCGCGGTCAACGTGTCGCGTTGCCTCGTAAAGCTGCGCGACGGCCGCAGTGACGGTGCGTGTCATACGCGTGCCAATGATCAAGGCGACCAATTCGATGATGGCAAAGAAAATCCCGATGCCCACGAGGATGTAGGTGACGCCCTCTACGAATTCTCCGAGCGCCGCGAACAGATGCGAATAGAGCACGGATGGACGCGTAATTACAGAAACTGCGCCCACGCTCATGGAGTTTCCGTTGCTCCAATCGACGACTTTGAGTGGTGTGCCGAATGTAATTTCGCGGTCGAAGAGATTGATCGCTTCCGGCAGCTTGCCAACCACGAAATCTGGCTTCGCACCTTGCTTCTCTGCGGTGTCCCCTGAGGTAGCGGCGAGACCGCTCTGCCTCTTTGCCGCTGGGTTGGTAAAGGCGATTCTTGTTCCGGATGAGGGTTGGTTTTGTCCTGGCTTCGCGGAACCGTCCTCCTCAGTAACAAGGTTGGCGTAGACCGAGATTTCGCCCAGCGTGGCGGCGATTTTGCCTACGAGCTCCTTATCAAATGGCTCACTTGTCACAACCGTTAAATCATTCGAACCGACGGGCATCGATGAAGCAACCCGGAGATAAAGCTGATCATGGTCGCGAACCAGATCTCGGAACTTGCCCTTCACGAACTTCGGAGGACTAAGCGTAGCGCCTTGAAAGTCATTGCACAATGGAAGCGGTTTGTCCCCATACCAGGCGCAGACTTGCCGCCGCGACCACGAGTTATCGCGTTTTCTTAGTCCGGTAAGGGATTCCGACGTAGGCTTCTCGCCCCGATCGAGGTGAGCTGCCAGTTCGTTCGTGACTGCGGAATTCGCCGCTTCTAGGCTTCGGAGTTGCGCATGAATCTCGGACGTGACAACAAAAACGGCAAACTGCCCACCGATCCCATAGAGGGTGATGAATGCCATCCCGACGAGCAGGACGGCCGGAATCACGCCGATGAAAACATAGGTGACGATCAGGCGATTGCGAAGCCGCCACAAAATCCGGCGCTTCACCCAGCGGAATGCCAGGGTGAAGAAAAGGACTGCCGCCAGGAAGATGAGGAATTCGATCCAGCCGGTAAGATGCTCTCCCCAGGAGCGAGCAAACAGGCCCAGCAGTTTTTTCAGCACGAATAGGACCCCGGCCAGTCCGGTCAGGTAACAGGCCAGACGCGCCATGCGGCCCTGCGGCCACAGTTCAGCCTGGATCAGCCGTTGCCGCAAATCTGGATAAGACCATTGCATGCTGTTCCCTAGTCCAATGAAAACGAGGAATTATACGGCGACCGGAAGATTGCTTTCGCAAAGGATTACCAGAATACATTCGATGCCCGGTCGTCAGATCTCGGGATAAAGATCGAAGAACGCCTCCAGGCTCGTGCGCAGTTGCTTTTCGATGTTTTCCTTGCTGCCTTCCAGCACATGCATCGTGACATGGGCTTCGCGACCGTTGGTGAGCTTAACGGTAGCCTCGCCTACCTGGGCAATGTCTTCAGAGGGCAGCAGCCTCATGCCATACACCAGCGTCAGATTTGCCATAATTGATTCTACGACGTTCGAGGCGTGGTTGGCCTTGTTTTGGATTCAGTATTCCGCCGGTCTCAGTTAGAATTCCGGCGTGCGTAGAATCCTGGTTTCAATCGTTTGGATCCTCCTTTTGGCGCTGTCTCTGGCGGCCCAACAGCCGGCCGAGGCGCCCTCACCTCAGCAACCGCAGGTGAAAGTGAATATGCTCAATGTGTGCACGCCTTCGGCGGAGGAGCAGAAGGAAATCGCGTCGGCGCTGGCGCGCGTCCCGAAACAGCCTTTGTTCGGCAGCGACTTCGAGGTTTCCCGCGGCCGCTCAACCATGACGGACATGCCAAGCTTCATGCCAGCCGGGCAAACCGCCCACGTCGCCGGAGAGCCGCCGGTCGCGAGCTACGTCCGCATGCGGCGGGAGTTTTCAGTGCAGGCGCTTTTTTCCAGCGTGCAATACTCCTTCAGCAACGATGGGCAAATGATGGTCGAGACCCTGGTCCTGCACGTACGCGATCCCAAGGACCTGATCATGGTCTCGCTGGAGGATTCAGCTTCCTCCGTCACCAGTTCGGAAGCCATGCTGGGGGCCAATACGCCCGTCAGTCGCGTGCGATTGGAGCGATTTGGAAAGTCTTCGGTCGCCCTGGCGCGCTGCTCCGCAACCGAAAACGGTCCGGCCCCCGACCAGAGCGCATATGAGCCGCTCTTTCGCGGCGCTTCGGAAGTACTGGCACACTATCGCAACCTGCTGGGCGTGAAAACGATCGTGCCGGAGGAACTGGCAAAGATCAGGGGAGAGGCAAAACCGAAGATTGCAGAGAAAGCCAAGAACGCTACGGCGAAGCAGGCGCCGTCGAAGCAGTAGCGCACGTTGCATCAAATTTTAGGCCGATCCATCTAATCTCCAGTCCCAAATCATCCATGAGCGAAACGCGCAACGTCGTCATTATCGGGTCCGGATGCTCCGGACACACCGCCGCGCTTTACACCGCGCGCGCTAACCTGAAGCCACTCGTCATTGAAGGCCACGAGCCCGGCGGGCAGCTCTCCATCACTTCGTTGGTTGAGAATTTTCCCGGATTCCCGGAAGGAATTCTGGGCCCTCAACTTGTCGAAAACATGCGCAAGCAGGCAGAGCGCTTTGGAGCGGAATATCGCATGGCGCACTTAAGCAGCGCCGATCTCAGCCAGAGGCCATTTCTTCTCCATCTCGGTCATCAGCAGGTTCATACCCAGACGCTGATCATCGCCAGTGGTGCGTCCGCCCGCTGGCTGGGCCTGCCGCATGAGCAGCGGCTCATCGGGCATGGAGTTTCCTCGTGCGCCACCTGCGACGGCTTCTTTTTCTCAGGAAAAGAAATCGTAGTGGTTGGCGGTGGCGACTCTGCGATGGAGGAGGCGATCTTCCTGACCCGCTTCGCGACGAAGGTAACGGTCATTCATCGGCGGGATGCCTTCCGCGCCTCAAAGATCATGCTGGAGCGCGCACAGCACAACCCGAAAATAGAATTCCTGCTCGACACGGTCGTCGAAGATGTTCATGATGTCGACAAGCAGGAAGTGACCCACCTCAAGCTTCGCAACGTGAAGACCGGCACTGTCTGGGACTTCCTTACCAGCGCGCTATTTCTCGGCATCGGACACGAACCTAACGCAAAGATGTTTGCGGGACAGCTTGACACCGATTCCGATGGCTACTTGAAGACACACAATTATGTATTTACCAAGGTTCACGGCGCTTTTGCCTGTGGAGACGTCCAGGACCGCCGCTATCGCCAGGCGATCACCGCAGCGGGAAGCGGCTGCATGGCAGCGATGGAAGTCGAGAAGTTCCTCGAAGAACAGGGGAAATAGAATTTCAGATGGCGTTATTTGGCGTTGTTACGGCGGTAATCTTCAGGTAATGAGAGCATTTTCATAGACTGCGCACTATGAGAAAGTTCTCGCGGAGAGATCTCTCGCGGCTTTGTGTAGCTCTCGTGCTGGCGCTTGCCGCTATCATTCTTATTCCACAACTATCTTCCCACGCCCAGGACGCGATCGGTTCCGGCCGCAAAGTCCTAATCAAAACTCCGGCCATCTATCCGACACTTGCGCGCTCTATGAATATTCATGGGGTAGTAAAGGTCGAAGCACAGGTCGCGCCAAATGGGACGGTCAAGAACGTCGAGGTAAGAGGTGGACATCCTCTACTCACTCAGAGCGCAGTCACCGCCGTTGGACATTGGAAGTTCGAAGCCGCCTCGCACGAGACTAAGGAATTGATCGAAATCAGGTTCGACCCACAGTAAGTGTTCTCTCGAACACCCGAAATTGCCGATTTACCGGGTTTTATCCTATCCACCCTTTCCGCAAGAGATACTTCCTCGATCGTTCCTGTCATAGGTAGCCTGAAGGGTGCACGCTCAGGCGCCGTCGCAAGGAGCCACTTATGTACGCTCGCTTTGTCTGTCTGCTGTTGTTTTGTAGCAGCGTTTTCGCCCAGCAGGTTTCTCAGCCTTCACTCACTATCTACAACCAGAACTTCGCGGTCGTCCGGCAGGAAATCGCGCTCGACCTGAAATCGGGCGCGAACCAGATCAACGTGAACGACATCACAATGCACCTTGAACCGGACTCGGTCATTCTCCGCGACCCGAGCGGCAAGCACGCAGTCAATGTGCTCGAGCAGAATTACCGCGCCGACCCGGTTTCGCAGATGTCGCTGCTTTCGCTTTATGAAGGGCGAACGATTGATTTCGAGCAGCCCGACAAAACCACCATAAAAGGCAAGGTCGTGCGCAGCGGATATGTTCATCCCGACTACTTCAACGTCAATGGATACAACCAGAACTATCCTGGCCAGGAAGATCCGATCATCGAGGTCGAAGGCCAGTTGCGCTTTGGACTTCCCGGAACCCCAATCTTTCCCGACCTGACGGCCGAAACAATCCTCAAGCCACGCCTCGAATGGCTGGTAGCGACCGACAAGGCAGGCAAGTTTCCCGCGGAATTCTCCTACGTCACCGGAGGCATGACCTGGCAGGCCGACTACAACATTGTGGCGCCAGAAAAAGGTGGCCTCGTCGACATCATCGGCTGGGTCACCATGGACAACCGCACCGGCATGACCTTCGAAAATGCGCGCATCAAACTCATGGCCGGCGACGTAAACAAGATTCAGCCGGGGATTAGCGGACGGCAGGCCTCGGAGATGGTGGCGGTGAACGGTGCGATGGCCATGCCGGTGGGGCCGCCAGTAACTGAAAAAGCATTCGACGAGTACCACCTCTACACCCTACAACGCAGTACGACGCTTCGCGACCGCGAAACGAAGCAGGTCGAATTCATTCACGCGGCTGGCGTGGCGACGAAGCAGATCTACATCTACGACGGCCTCAAGATCGATCCGAACCGTTACATGGGATGGAACTGGGAGAACATCCGTAACGACCACTCCTACGGCACCGAATCGAACCCCAAAATCTGGGTGATGCGCGAGTTCGTGAACTCCGAGGTCAACCATCTCGGCATGCCCTTGCCAAAAGGCCGCCTGCGCTTCTATCGCCGCAATGATGACAGCCAAGTCGAGTTCACCGGCGAAAACATGATCGACCACACGCCGAAAGATGAGACCGTCCGCATCTACACGGGAAACGCATTTGACATCAGCGGAGAACGCAAGCGCACGAATTACACGGTGGACATGGGCCGGTCGATGGCGTCAGAAACGTTCGAAATTCGAGTCCGCAACCATAAGACAGAACCGGTAGACGTGCGGGTGGTCGAGCACCTCTACCGCGGCACGAACTGGGAAATCACGGCGAAGTCGGATGACCTCCAGAAAAAGGACAGTCAGACGATTGAGTTCCCGGTGATGATCGCACCAGACGGTGAGAAGGTGATCAGCTACACGGCGCATTACACCTGGTAGAGCGCGTTGCCTGCAACCTCTCGTTTTGTGGCAACGCTATTCGTTGAACGCCCTAGCGATGCCCAGGCGTTCGCCGCTTGTGATACAAATTCCTGTGGTCTCGAAACAAGTGCGCGCCGCTTCCTCTCTTCTTCATTCCCCATTTCATGCCGAGGCTGGAACTCCGTGCTGAGGACATTCTTCGTTCGCCTCTCTGAGAACCGCTCACTACGCAATTTCGCCGAGCGGTCGTCGATTGGGCGCCGTGTTTCCAGCCGATTTGTCGCAGGAACCGAAATCGAAGATGCAGTCCGCGTAACCCAGGCCGTAAACCGCGCAGGCATGAGCGTCAGCATCGATAATCTGGGCGAGAACGTGACCAATCCGGATGAAGCCGGTAACAGCGCGCAGCTTTACGAACAGATTCTGGACGCAATCGCCGCGAATCGGCTGAACTCGAATGTCAGTTTGAAGCTCACGCACATGGGCCTCGACATCGATGAACAACTCGCGCGGAACATCGTGAACAAGCTGGTTGCACGAGCGGCCATTATGAATCCACCCGGCTTTGTTCGTGTGGATATGGAAGGATCCCCGTACACCCAGCGCACACTCGACTTCGTTCACGAGTTGCACCGCACGTCTGGCAATGAGAACAGCGTGGGCACGGTGATCCAAGCTTATCTGAAGCGCTCAGAGACCGACGTAGAAAGACTGTTGTCGGAGCGTATCCGAATTCGACTGTGCAAGGGGGCCTACAAGGAGCCGGCGAGCATTGCATTTGAAAGCAAGGCCGATGTGGATGCGAACTTCGTCAAGCTCATGAAGATTCTTCTGAAGAGCGGAATCTACCACGGCATCGCGAGTCACGATGAAAACATGATTCGCGAGACGCAGGCCTTCGCCACAAGCGAGAACGTCCCTCGCGACTCGTTCGAATTCCAGATGCTCTACGGGATCCGCCGGGACTTGCAGCAAAAGCTGGTTCGAGATGGCTGGCGTATGCGGGTTTATGTGCCATTCGGCACAGAGTGGTATCCGTATTTCATGCGCCGGTTAGGCGAGCGCCCGGCGAATGTATTTTTCATCGTCAGGAACATGCTGCGGTCGTAGCCAGAAGTGCCATCCACTGGCACCTCCGGGCCAATTTCACATGCACGAATCATTGTTAGCATCGCGGTATGCATTACACCGCCCCAGCGGAATTGCTAGAAACGTTCTCAGTCTTTGTGAACCCCGAGATCGAAGATGAGAAGATAGACCTGATTCGGGCTGCGCTGGTGATCGCGCGAACGGAATATCCCCATCTTGAAATCGAAGAGTATGCCGGAAGGGTCGAGGGACTGGCACGCCGCGTTGCGTCGGAGGTGAGCGATACCGAACAGCCTACCCTGGATTCGTTGAACCGCGTATTGTTCGACGAAGCCAGGCTGCGCGGAAATCGCGAGGATTATTACGATCCTCGAAATTCGTTCCTGAACGATGTGCTCGAACGAGGCCTCGGAATTCCAATTACGCTATCGATAGTTTATATGGAAGTTGCAAAGCGGGTTGGATTCCATCTCTCCGGCGTCGGTATGCCCGGACATTTCCTGTTGAAGCATTATGGCCATGATGGCCGGGAGACACTGATCGACTGCTTCAATCGCGGCGATATCCTCAGCCGCCAGGACTGCCAGACAAGGCTGAATGAAATCTACTCGGGTGAGATGCAGTTGCAGCCCGAGTTCCTGCATCCGCTCAGCCGGCGTCAGATTCTGACCCGGGTCCTGAATAATCTGAAGACCGTCTATCTCTCCACGCGCAATTTTCGCAAAGCATTGCCCATTGCCGACCTGGTTCTGGTGATCTATCCGCAGTCGGCGGAGGATCTCAAGCAGCGCGCTTTTCTGCGCTACAGCATGGGCATGCAGCGGCTGGCGGCGGAGGATCTGGAAGAGTATCTGAAGATTTCTCCAAGCGCATCAGACGCGGAAGAGATTCGCCACATGTCAACATCGGTTCGGCATATGCTGGCGATGATGAACTAAGCGGGCAGCGGAACCCCTCGGTTCTTGATCCCTAAAGGTGTTTGTCATTCCGAACGCAGCGAGGAACCTGCCGTTGGTCGGCAGCGAGCCAGCTCCGGCAACAACAGGTCACTCAACGGCTGAAGCCGTTTGGGTATGACAACTTTTTGAGACCGCAGCCTTCGCAATTTACTCTGAAGTTTGACGCTCGCGGTCCCGACGTCTTAGTCCTGCGGCTGCTCGGCGCTCTCGGCGCCTTCCTCGTGAGCAAATGGCAACTGGCTAGCGCCGCGGATCATGTCTCGCTCCTGGTCAGAAAACATCTGCCTGAACCGGTCGGAGTTCATCACTTGCTCACGCTGGTCAGCAGGCATGGCGGCGAGATGACGGGCCGCGATCACGACCTGGCGCCGGCGATCTTCGGGCAGTTGTTGAATCTGGCGGACCTGGTCTTTCTGTGCGGGAGTCAGGTGCTCCCAGGTCTCCTGGCGATTCAACATCTGCAACTGCTTCTGCGGAGGCAGGCTTGAAAAGTGCTGTAGCCGCTGCCGCAGCTTCTGTTGCTTTTCCGGAGAGAGCTTCCTGAATTCGGGATCGTTCTGAAGCGCGCGCTCCTGTTCTTCTGGAGGCACGTCCTTGTAGCGGCGCAGCCAATCTCCGCCATGACCTTGTGCCCGCGGGTGCGCTTGTTGCTGCCGTGGGGGTGGCGTCGGCCTCTGTCTCTGTGAAAAGACGGACACGGGGAAAGCCACTGCAATCGCCAGGCAGACAGCTGCAATGATCTGCGTGATGTGCTTCACCCGCTTCATTCCCGTTCCCCGTGTACGTTAACCCAACCTGCTTGCAGGCGCAGCTTACGGATTCACATCCTGCTGCACATCCAGATCGTCCAACACGTCGTAATCCGAATACAGCTGATGGTTCTGTTCCATGTCCTGCAAATCGCTCACTGCCGTACCGCGCTCCACAGCGATGCTGGAAACCTGATTATCTGGCCGGCCGTTCATACCACCGCGCGCGAAAAACACGCCTACACCCACTCCCATGATCACGGTGAGAGCTGCAGCCATCGCCGGGCGCCGGAACCATTGCATCCAGCCCACGTGCGGCTTGGCCATTTCCTCGCGCAAACGCGCCTGAAAGCGCACATCAAAGTACGGAGACGGCTCGGGCGCCTGCCATTCGTCGAGCAAGGCCATCGTCGAGCGCATCGCGCTCAACTGCTCCGCACACGCACTGCAAGTTGCCAGATGATTGCTTTCATCCGCTGTCGGCTCGCTGAATCCCGCCGCTACATCGGGCATCCGATCGCGAATCTCATCGCATTTCATAACCACTATTCCTCTTTTCACTCACTCTGCCACTACCACTTCGCCAGTACTGCCAATAATCAGTGCTGCTAGATGAATTCTTTTAACTGTTCCCGCAAAGTTTCATATGCGCGAAAGAGAAGCGACTTGGTGGCCGACTCGCTCTTCTTCAACACATCGGCAATCTGCTTGTAGTCCATCTGCTGGTACTTGTGCATGATCACTGCCAGCTTCTGCTGCTCGGGCAACGACTCCACCCTGCGGCGGATCGCCATCATGCGTTCTCGCACCACGATCGTCTGCTCGGCATTCAACGACCGGTCCGGAATCTCCAGGGTAGTGCCCGTATCCTCGTCCGGTTCGTCAATGCTGACCTGCAGCTCAGGCCGCTCATGCCGGGTATCGCGCGCGTGATTCACTGCCAGGTTCGTCGCGATGCGATAAAGCCAGGTAGTAAACTTCGCGCTGGCTTCGTAACTTTCGCGCGAACGATACACCCGCAGAAAAACTTCCTGCGCCAAATCCTCGGCCACCGCCGAGTTGCGCGCCATCCGGTACATGAAACTCACCATCGGCCGGCGATATTTCTGCACCAGATATTCGAAGGCTGCCTGATCGCCCGCTTTGGCGCGGAGCATGATCTCCGCGTCGGATTCTCCGCTTGCCACAGCCTGGGAGAAACCTGACCGCGACCGCGGCGTCGCAGCTATCAGTACGCTCCGGTCGAGTGCGGCAGTGCTCACATCAGTTACAACCCCATTGTTATCTGAAAGTTGCGCTTCTTTGGCTGCGCTGGGCACTACGGAAGTCCTTTGATTTGAGGGAGATAAAGCTGGACGGGCGGGTTTGGGCTCAAACACCATGCAAAACAACGGCACGTCAGGGAACCCCTTCACCGGGCCCTGGCATCCCGTCGCGAATAAGGCTATCACGCGAGGCGGTCGGGGAGAGAGACAAATCCGAATTGTCGATTGCGAAGTAAATGAGAGGGACATCGGATGAGCAATGTCACTTCAAACCCTGTCATTCCGACGCGCGAGCGCAGCGAGCAAGGAGGAATCTGCTTTGTTTGTGCCCGGCGTCACGACCTAACTAGCCGGCATCTCCACCTTGAAAGTATTGTTCGTCAGATCTCTTTCGGGAACGCTGCCGTCGTTGACCCGAATCTCCTGTGGAGCCGTGGGAGTCTCAATGCGAACCGTGGCCTTGTCTTTAGCGTGGATCTCAAGGCGTTTCGCTACTTCGCCACCGGCGAACTTGACGATGACCGGAACTTCGGCTCCGGCTGTTCCCAGATTGTCGACAGTTACAGTCAGCATAAAGGAGTTGTCCAACGTCTTGCGCGCAAAAGCGGACTCGACTTTGAAATCGGGAAGTCCACGATCACGGTAGACCCAGTCGTCGAAGAACCATTCTAGATCGCGTTGAGTTTGCGCGGAAATCAGGCGCTGCATGTATGAGGGTTCCTTGTCCTGTTCCGGCCGGTACGCAGCGATTGCTTTCTTCAGCCCTGCATCGCCGACCATGTCGCGCAGCATCCACCAGACGTACATTGCTTTGCTGCGATAGAGTTCGTCATTGGTTGTATTCACCAGCGACCGATTTGTTTCATCGTCCGACCCTGGAACCGTGCTCGGCTTCTCTGCTTCGCTGAATGCAGCCCGATGCGATCCCATGTAATCGAGTGCAGACTGCCGACCCTTTTCCTTTTCGACGTAGAGAACCTGCGCGAAGTGGGCAAGGCCTTCTTCGATCCAGGGGCGAAACGAGAGAAACGATGCATGTGTGAGTTGGTGGGCGGCTGCCAGGCCATCAGAACTGGAGTTTGATTTCGTCAGCGGCGCTAACAAAAAAGCGCCGCTCTCGAACGGACTGGCCGCAGGATCGGGCAGATCGGCAACTTTAGCCTTTTCGCGCGGCGGACCGAACCAGTCAGCGATGAGCGGCGCAATCTGCTCGGCTGTCTCCGCAAAACTCGAGGCTGCTGCATCGTGATGAGGCAAAAAGTACACTTGGACGGCTGGTTTTTCCATGACGCCGTAAGGCGCGATGACAAGCGTTGGCGGATCAAGTCGCAGTATTTGCGGGTTGCACTCTGCGGCCAACCTTGCCGCCATGCCCATTCGCTCGATCATCGTCGGCGTGCACATGAGTCCACCTAGAAGAATGCGTGGCTCTGGATCGCCGGCAAACACCAAAGTGATCTTCAAATGAGTCGTCGCCCCTGCCTCGCGGTTCTTCCATCTCTCCAAGACGTCGAACAGGCTGTTGCCTTCTGAGAAATTGGCAACCTCGGTTGTGATCGGATACCACGCAACGTGGCCAGCGCCGCGTAATCCGGTAAACCTCGCGTCGATCTGGTCCCAATCCGTGCTGGCCGCAGCGTCATCCGGCGTGTCGATTCGGGCGAGGCGTGTCGCGTCGAGGACAATCACGCCCTCGTAGCCGATTTCCAATTCAATCGTGCCGTGCGGTTCGACCGCTTGCGGCAGGGTGATAATCGCTTCCGAAAGCGAACCGGTGTGGTCTATATCGGAAGTAAGAGCCTGGGTGAGGTATTGCAGCGATTTGCTACCCGCTCTTATGGATCGCCAGTCGAGAGAAGACGAGATTTGCAGCACGGCAGTCTTCTGCACGCTTGCAGTGTCATTGCGCAG
>DATAUY010000189.1:0-22658 GCA_036268025.1 Candidatus Sulfotelmatobacter sp.
GGTGCGCGATTTCGAGAAAGAACTTTACAAGTACGTCGATGCGACTAATCCAGCGATCCTGCGCACGGTAATGGAGAAGAAGGTCCTCGACGACACGTTAAAAGGCCAGTTGACGAACCTGATCAAAGAAGCCAAGCAGCAATTTGTGGCCAGCAGGGAAGCGGTAGCGAGGTAAGCTCTTAGCTTTTAGCCTTTAGCTCTTAGCTTGGGGCGGCGCGGCAGTGGTTTGAGCTAACGGCTAAGAGCCAATAGCTAATAGCTGGTTCAGATGCCCAACATTCTCGATATTCGTCGCCGTATCCGCAGCGTGATCAACACGCGGCAGATCACCAAGGCCATGAAGATGGTTTCGGCGGCACGCTTGCGCCGCGCGCAGGAGCGCGCTCTGGCGGCGCGTCCCTACGCGCAGATGCTGACGAATGTCCTGAAGTCGCTGGTGGCGCGGGCTGAGATTTACGATGCGGAAACCGGTGAGCCCAAGCATCCATTGTTGGCCCAGCGGCCGGAGAACAATATCCTGCTGATCGTCGTAAGTGGAGACAAAGGGCTGGCTGGTGCGTTCAACGCTAACATCACCAAGGCCGCCGCGCGTTTCCTGGCTTCGAAGCAAGGCAAGAAGATTGACATCGAAGCTGTCGGACGTAAGGGACGGGATTTCCTGCGCCGGAGATATCCCGCTGCAACTGTTCAGACGCAGAGCGTGGCCGATCTTGCGGAATCGATGGAAGAAGACGAAGAAGAATCTGGCGAGCGCGCCGGCGAGATTCAGATTATCGGTGAACACGTCGGAATTCTCGGTAAGGTCGAGTTCGCACAGGCATCAGCGCTGGCGAAGAGCATAATCGAGCGTTATAAGCGCGAAGAGATCGACGCGGTTTACATCGTATTCAACGAATTCAAGTCGGTCATTGCGCAGCGGCTTATCGTGGAAAGAATTCTTCCTATCGGAGAGATCGGCGGCCAATCCGTCGAGTATTCCGAAGAAATGACCGCGGAAGAAAAGAAAAAAGCCAAGGAAGCGGCGGTGAGCGCGGGCGTGGGCATGCGGGGCGCAGAGCCAGAAGCGGCCACGCAGTTCGGCACGTCACAGGTCGACTATATTTACGAGCAGTCACCGGAGGAGTTATTCCGCTCGTTGCTTCCAAAGTACGTCAGTATCCAGATCTTCCGCGCGCTAATGGAATCGGTGGCGGCCGAACACGCGGCTCGCATGACAGCGATGGATTCCGCTACCAACAATGCAAGCGACATGATCGATTCTTTGACACTGGTGATGAACCGTGCGCGCCAGGCGAAGATCACGAAAGAGATCATCGAGATCGTAAGCGGCGCGGCGGCGATGTAGAGAAGCTATGAGCTCTTAGCCATTAGCTCTTAGCTTTTTGTGGAATGCGTAACGGAGTTTGCAATGCAAAACGATCCGGTACGCCGCATATCGCTATGAGATTGAGTATGAGATTGAGCTAAGGGCTAAGAGCCAATAGCTAAGAGCCGATAGCTAAGAGCTGAGGTTTTATGCCACAAAACGTAGGACATGTGATTCAGATTTCCGGCCCCGCCGTCGACGTGCAGTTCTCCGAGGGCTCGCTGCCGCCAATTTTTGAGGCGGTCAACGTGGTTAGCGAGGGGTTCACCGTCCCCATCCCCATCAACGTCGTCCTTGAGGTGCAGCAGCATCTCGGCGAAGGCCGCGTGCGCTGCATCGCGATGTCTGCCACCGATGGGATGGTGCGCGGCATGAAAGTCATCGACCAGGGCGGTCCAATCACGGTGCCGGTGGGCCATGGGACGCTGGGCCGCGTGATGAACGTCATTGGCGAACCTGTCGATCAGCTTGGGCCGATTGAGTACAAAGAAAGGCTCCCGATCCATCGCCTTGCGCCCGCATTCGACGAGCAAGCCACGACCGCCGAGATGTTTGAGACGGGCGTGAAGGTCGTCGACCTGATCCAGCCGTTCCTTAAGGGAGGCAAGATTGGATTGTTCGGCGGTGCCGGTGTCGGCAAAACGGTTTTCATTCAGGAACTCATCAACAACGTCGCCAAGCAGCACGGCGGATTCTCTGTCTTCGCGGGCGTCGGCGAGCGCACGCGCGAAGGCAACGATTTGTGGCTCGAAATGTCGGAGTCGGGGGTAATTAAGCCGGGCGACCCTTCGAAGTCGAAGGCCGCGCTGATTTACGGGCAAATGACGGAGCCTCCAGGGGCGCGCCTGCGCGTGGCCTTGACCGGGCTGACTGTCGCCGAATACTTTCGCGATGTCGAGGGCGCGGACACGCTGCTCTTCATCGACAACATCTTCCGTTTCACGCAGGCGGGATCGGAAGTTTCCGCGCTTCTGGGCCGCATGCCCAGCGCCGTGGGCTATCAACCCAACCTTGCGACTGAGATGGGCGAGTTGCAGGAGCGCATCACGTCCACGAAGAAAGGTTCCGTCACTTCGGTGCAGGCGATTTACGTGCCTGCCGACGACTTGACCGATCCTGCTCCGGCAACAACGTTCGCTCACCTCGACGCAACGACGGTGCTTTCGCGCGCGTTGACTGAAATCGGAATTTACCCCGCAGTCGATCCCCTGGCTTCCACGTCGCGCGTACTCGACCCGCGCATCGTCGGTCAGGAGCACTACGATGTTGCGCAGGTGGTGAAAAAGACCCTGCAAACCTATAAAGATTTGCAGGACATCATCGCGATTCTCGGTATCGACGAGTTGAGCGAAGACCAGAAGCTGACCGTGGCGCGCGCGCGCAAGGTCCAGCGCTTCCTTTCGCAGCCGTTCCACGTTGCCGAGCAGTTCACGGGCGCCGCGGGTCGTTACGTCAAGATTGCCGACACAGTGAAGGGCTTCAAAGCGATCGTTGAAGGCAAGTACGACGACATCCCCGAACAGGCGTTTTACATGAAGGGGCCAATCGAGGAAGTGCTCGAAGCGGCAGAGAAGATGAAGAAGGCGGCCTAGTGTCGGAAGCCAACATCAATCTCGTGAAGTCGCTCTATGAGGCCGTCGCGCGCCGCGATCAGGCGGCGGTCATAGCGCTCGTCGATCCTATGATCGAGGTTCGGCAGAGCGACCTGTTGCCCTGGGGCGGCTCTTATCAGGGTCTCGGCGGTTTGCAGAACTTCTTCACCAAGCTGCTGAGTAACGTAGATTCCCAACTCGACCTGAACCAATACATCGATGCAGGCGATGACGTCGTCATGGTTGGCCGCACACACGGCAAGACGAAAGCGAAGGGCACGCCCTTTGACGTGACGGCCGTTCATGTGTGGACGGTGCGCAACGGCAAGATCGCAGGCTTTCATCCATATGTCGATACACCCGCGATGCTCGAGGTGCTGGCGGCATAAATGGCAGATACGTTCCAACTCGAGATAGTTACGCCGGAGAAGAAAGTCGTCGACACCGCGGCGGAAGAAGTGCAGATTCCCGGCAAGAACGGTTATCTCGGCATTCTGCCCGGCCACGCGCCGCTGATCACCGAGCTGGCCGTCGGAGAGATCAAGTATCGCGAACGCGGTGCCGAGCAGAAACTCGCGGTGGCGTGGGGATTCGCGGAAGTCCTGCCCGAAAAAGTCACAATTCTTGCCGAAAGCGCCGAGCGTCCCAATGAAATTGATATCGATCGCGCCCGCAAAGCCAAAGAACGCGCAGAGGAGCGCTTGACCAGCGGCAATACCGAAGTCGATGTGGAGCGCGCCCTCGGTGCGCTGCAACGCGCCGAAGCGCGAATTGACGTTGCCTCCGGGAAGTAGTCCTCCTCAGTTCGCCCAAATCAATTCCCCCAAAATCTCAGAACGTTAGTGCGATCCGCCGCCCGCCTTATACAATTTGGCCGTTCCTGATTCGAGGTGATGGCCATGCAGTTTCGCTTCGCACTAATTTTTTTCTGTCTGTTTTTCTGTTCTGCGTTGCTCACAGCCCAACAACCGAAGCCTGCAATTCCGTCGCAGCAACCGCCTCCGCCGCTTATTACCCCCGAAGTTCATACAGATGACAGCGTGACGTTCCGCTTTCGCGCGCCGAATGCGCAGGAAGTGAAGCTTACGCGCGAAGGCGCGGAGGCGGTGACCATGCAGAAAGACAACTCGGGCGTGTGGACGGTCAACACCCCAGCGCTTCCTCCGGATTACTACGGATATTCCTTCGTCGTGGACGGCGTTCGCACGATCGATCCCTACAATCCGCTGCTGAAGCCCAATCTGCTTTCTACCGAGAACGCGGTGCATGTTCCCGGGCCGCCATCGCTGCCTTGGGAACTGAACGATGTGCCGCACGGAGAAATCCATCATCATTTCTACAGATCTACAGCCGCGCAGGACGACCGCGATTTCTACGTGTATACGCCACCAGCCTACGATCCGACAGCAAAGACCAGATATCCCGTCCTCTACCTGCTGCACGGCTATAGTGACGATGCTAGCGGATGGACGGCCGTCGGACGCGCGAACGTGATCCTCGACAACCTCATCGCACAGGGGAAAGCTAAACCAATGATCGTGGTGATGCCGCTTGGCTACGGAACGATGGAAGTCATCCGAGCAGGCTGGGGAGGGCTGTCAAGCCATCCGGAAGTGCGAGAGCAGAATCTTTCAAGGTTCCGGCAGGCTCTCCTGACCGAAGTGATGCCGAAGGTGGAAAGCGAGTATCGAATCGTAAATGACCGCAACTCGCGGGCGATTGCCGGACTTTCGATGGGCGGAGCGGAATCGTTATTGACCGGCCTGAACAACCTTGACAAGTTCGCATGGGTCGGAGCGTTTAGTTCCGGCGGCATTCCGGATGGATTTGAGAAAAATTTTCCCAATCTCGACGCGAAGGCCAACCAGCAATTGAAGCTGCTCTGGGTTGCGTGCGGGACCGAGGATCGCCTGATCAAGGCCAATCGGGACTTCCGCGAGTGGCTGAAGTCAAAAGGCATCAACCATGCAGACATCGAAACGCCGGGAATGCACACCTGGATGGTCTGGCGCAGGAATCTGGCCGAGTTTGCTCCGTTGCTGTTCCGTTAGGCTAGAAAGAGATCCGCGGGTTCCTCGTCCGCGACTCCAACCGGTTCTGATTGCTTCGGGGAGTCGGTTGACCGGGTAATTGGCACAATCCCAAGTTCTCAACATGATCCGTGCGGGACGAACATCCCCGCCGCCGGCCTGAAGCCTCAGTGGGCGGACCAGAACCTCCCTCGAATTATGATAATTCGGCGGAGAGAGCTACGGAACGTTGACCCGATCGTGATTGACGGCCGGCCTGTACTTCACGGCCGCCGTGCGCTCCAGTTTGTCCCAGGCGAACTTGCGACCCTCCAGCGCGCGCTTTAGCGTCTTGAAAAGCACAACTGAAAATAGCTGGCGATAGGCGAAACGCTGCAGCCAGACCTGGCTTAGCAGCCATGCGTCCTCTTTATCGTCGGAACGGCGCCGTTCCAGCGCGAAGGCGATTGCTGAGGTAATGAAATCAATCACCAGAAACGCGAAAAAGAAGGCCACCAGTTTATGGAAACTGGCGGGATCCGTCGAATCAGGATGGAAGTGTTTCTGGATGAAATACCAGATTGTGCCGACCGCGAACATAATGTCTATTAGCGGCGAAACCAGCGGCAGCAAGATCTGGAAGATGACAATATTGGGCAACGCGACCCATCCTAGCGCGCCTTTCCGCGCGAACACACTGCGGTGTTTATACACGGCCTGAAGAATGCCGAATGACCAGCGGAACCGCTGGCGCATCAGGTCATTTGCATTTGTCGGTGCTTCTGTGTAAGCGAGCGCCATATCTTCGTACTCGACGCGGTATCCGCGGCGAAGCAGCGCCATGGTGAGGTCGGCATCTTCAGCAACGGTGTCGATGTGATATTCGCCGGCTTCGCGGACCGCTGAAACGCGCCATGCCCCAATCGCACCGGGCACCACGCTGACCGCGCCAAGCACATCAAGAGCGCGGCGCTCGAAGTTCTGGCTGGTGATGTATTCGAGGGCTTGCCAGCGGGTCCAGAGGTTCACGCGGTTGCCCACCTTGGCATTGCCCGCGATGGCCCCGACTTTGGGATTGATGAAGTGCGGAACGAGGCGCGCGATAGCGTCGGGAGCGATGATGGTGTCGGCATCGATTCCGACGAACAATTCCGCGTCGCCGATGTGCTCGATGCCATAGTTTAGCGTTTCCGCTTTGCCGGAATTCTTCTTTCCAAGAATTAGTACCCGGCCGGCCGCGGCCTCGGCCGCGAAGGCCTCGCGAGCGACCTCGAGCGTGCGGTCTCTCGACCCGTCGTCAATCACGATCACGCGCAGGTTGGGATAGTTGGAATCCAGCGCCGCGCGAATCGTGCGCTCAATGACCTTTTCTTCGTTGTAGGCGGGTATGAGTACCGCAACCTTTGGTCTATACGACGCTACTTCCGCAGGCTTACCGAAAATCTTTTCGTGCAGGCGATCGTAAACCGCCGCGGCGCCGATAAACATCAGGCGGCCGGTCATTAGCAGGTCGCCAATCAGAAAGATCCATGTGATGCCCACGACCCCGGCGTCGAAAAACCAGAAGCCGAGGCGATCGAGCCGCGCAACCCAGCGCTCACCGGGCAGAAGCGGAGCCATGACCTGCGCTTTCTGCATTCCGATCAATTCGTAAACCGGGGCTACTTCGTATCCGCGCGCCCGTATGCCATCAATGATTGTCGGCAGCGCACGGACCGTTTCGGAGCGGTCTCCGCCGCCATCATGCAAAAGCACGATGTTGCCGCAGCGCAAATCGTCAACACGGCAGGGGGGTAGATGTGCCAGCACGTACGAGCTAATTTCCTCTGCGCTGCGCTTTCCATGGGCCTCGCCGGGATCGTTGAGGTTCCAATCGTTTGGATCGATGCGATTGCCAACCGTGATGTATCCCATCTCCTGCGGAATCTCGAGCGGACGCACCTGGTCGGCGGTGTCGGGCTCTTCATCAATCGCATAGGGCGGACGCATGAGTATGGTGCGAACGCCCATCATGCTGGCAAACAACCGCTCCGTCAGGTTGAGTTCAAACTTCATGTAGCCGGGCGAGGCATTGGTCACATCGGGATGAGTGAAGGTGTGGTTCCCGATGGTGTTGCCCTCCTTGTATACCCTCTTGGCGATACCGGAAAATTTGTCAGCCTGGATGCCAATCAGGAAAAACGTTGCAGTCGCATGCTTTTCCTTCAGGACGTCAAGAATCTTCGGCGTCCACTCCGGATCGGGCCCGTCATCGAATGTAATCGCAACCTTGTTGGGGCTGTAGCCGTACCGGCCGACGCGGTACGGTTCAGGCAGGTTCTGGAATACCTCGTCGGTGATCATCTTGCTGCCGGTGTCAATAGTCAGGTCCCGCGTGCCGTGCGCTGGCTTGTCCTCGATGCGAAGGATTTCTCCCTGGCCCTCCATATCAACATCGGCGCCGGGGGGAACATCTCGCAGCTTGTCGGTTGCTGTCGGATCACCCGGCAGGTCCCAGACTCGCCAGAGAGACCGGTCTTCACTCCCAAGTTTCCAGAGCGCGAACGTCTGGATTCCGAGGTTCTGCGCCGCGCGCATTTGATTCAGCGCCGTCACCGCATCGACGAACCAGATATCGTGCTGAAAATTGTGCTCGTCGAGATAACTGAAATGCGGATTCATCGCGTCGTCGTCGAAATTGACGTCTTCGTCGGAGTCGCGGGCGGCAAGCCATGCATCCTGCACGCTGACCGTGCTGTCATGAATCTCAGGCGGCAACTGTCCCTTCTTCGGTTTTTTTACCCAGTCGTAGCCATAATTCGCGATGGCGCAGATGATTTTTTGCTTCGGAATAACGGTTTGCGCGAACTTCAGATTCTGTTCAAACCAGTCCTGCGAGGACACAGGACCCGACTCTGCATTTGGATAGTGTTCGTCATAGTTCATCAGCACGACACCGTCCGCCGCAGCGGCAATCGAGGCATAGTCGTATTCGTTGCTATGCGGAGGGACGGCGACGTAGAGCTTCAGCCCGCGTGTGTGAAGATCGGACGACACTTCCTGCAACAGGGCGACGTAACCCTTCTGCGCCGTTGGCGGAAAAGATTCGAAGTCAATCATCAAGCCGTGATAACGCCCGGAGGCGAGGAAAGCGACGGCTTGTGCGCGGAACGTGGCGCGGGCATCCGGATTGTTCAAAAAATCGGCGATGCCTCCGATCCAGTTTGTCCCGTCGGAGTTATTCACCATGGGAAAGACTTCCATGCCGGGGTCTTCGTTTTTCAGGAACGGCATGACACGGTCATCGACGGGCAGAACGGTCTTTCCCCGAACGACGTCGAAATACTTATTGGTCTGGTCGTCTACGCCCTGGACGTGTCCATCGGCTGTGATGACGTGCAGCCAGTCAGGATAGAGAATGTCGATCTGGTGAGCGAACGACCGCAACGACGAGAAACTGGCCGCGTCCCACGGGACATAAAAGGCAGCCCGGATGCCTTCGGATTGGTTCAAGGTGACCTGCGAGGCTGCCAGCTTGGTCTTGCGGTGGGAGCGGGCAATGGCCCTCTTTTGACGCTCGCGGGCCCTCTCTTTTTCGCTTTCCTTCAGTGCTCGGATAGCGCGCTTTTGCGGCGAGAAAAGCAGTCCCGGCAGAGGCTCATCGCGAAGGGCGGTGTAGACAAAAACGATGATCAGCGCGGAAAGCAGCACTGCGGCCACGTCCAACGTGCGGCGCAGGCGCTTCCAGCGGGCTCGACGCGGATCATAAAAAACTGGTTCAGCCATGGAGAACGGTCCTTCAATCGTAGGGCCGCAGGCGGCAGACGGTCAATCATTGCCAGGACAGAGTGGAGGCTTGCCTCTTACGATGCACTTTCCCCCCTTGCGGATTGCCGTTATCATTCGCTGCGTGCAAAGGCCGGAAAGCGAATCAACGACCCTGCGTTTTTACTTGTGGGGAAGCCTGGCGGGGCTGGCGTTGCGGCTCTTTCTGGTCTGGCGCTTTCCCGCCGTCGTGGATGATTCGCGCCTCTATGCCGACATTGCGAAGAACTGGCTGCAACACGGCATTTATGGCATCACCAACTCGGGAGCGATCATGCCGACGCTCTCCCGTCTGCCCGGCTATCCCGCATTCCTGGCGCTGATTTTCGCCATCTTCGGTGCCGATAATTTTCGTGCGGTCCTGCTTATTCAGATCTTGTTTGACCTGGCAACATGCTTTCTCGTTGCCGACATGTCTCGGCGGCTGTTTTCTGAACGCGCGGCCAAAGCTGCGTTTCTCCTGGCCACGCTTTGCCCGTTTCTTGCCAACTATGCTGCCTGTGCCTTGACGGAAACACTGGAGATTTCCTTTACAGCTCTTGCGATGGACCTGACTTTGCGCGCCCTGAATATTGGCGGAAAGGCGACACGTCCGCGGATGACCTGGATCGGCTGCGGACTGGCGATCGGGGCTGCGATTCTCTTGCGTCCCGACGGCGGAATCCTGCTGGCCGCCATCGGCGGATATCTACTCTGGCTCCTTGTACGCAGCCTGCGTTTCAAGTCAGGGCCTGCAATTAACCCGGGCTCCATCCTTATAGCCGGGTTGCTCGTGGGTGGCTGCGCTATGGTGTGCCTCGTCCCGTGGACGCTGCGCAACTGGCACACTCTGCACAAATTCGAGCCCCTCGCGCCCCGCTACGCCAATGACTCTGACGAACCGCTCATGCCCGGGTTCAATCGATGGACAAAGACCTGGATTGTGGACTACGTCTCCGTGCAGGAAATCTACTGGAACGTTCCCGGCGAAGAGATTGACGCCTCGCGCCTGCCGCGCCGCGCCTTTGATTCCCCTCAACAGAGAGAAATTACCACTCAACTTTTCGCCGATTACAATCGCGATCACGAAATAACTCCGCAGTTGGACTACGAATTCTGTGCGCTGGCGAAAGAAAGAATTCAATTCGTCCCACTTCGCTACTATGTGTGGTTGCCGGCGTTGCGGATTGCCGATATGTGGCTGCGTCCCCGGACCGAGTTGTTTCCCTCCGATCCGCGCTGGTGGGAATTCAACGATGACAGCCGCTGGCTGGCTGTCAGCTTGGGATTTGGATTGATCAATCTTGCCTACGTCACGCTTGCAGTGGCCGGTTTGGCGCGCGGGCGCGAATTTTTCGGCATCGGACTATTGATTTTATTTCTGCTGCTGCGTTCAGGTTTTCTCGGCACACTCGAAAACCCCGAGCCGCGATACACACTGGAGTGCTATCCGGCGGTCATAGTTCTTGCCTCGGCCTGCTTTCGTCGGCGGGCATAAGATATCCAGCTTTTGGAATTGTGTTTGTCAAAGCGTGTAATTAAATCGTTTCATAATGCGAAAATCACTGCAAATTCCGCTTGAATATTCTGGCAGCGAAGTTGCACAATAGCGGCCCATCAAGGTTCCCCGGGGTCTCAGCGGTTTCTACCTGGGAAAAGTGAATATCGGATTTGACGCCCTTACAGGCGAAGGGAGCTTACTATGCGTTCTCGCTCGCTGCGTGCAGCAGTCCTGTTCGGCAGTCTCCTTGCGTTGGCCAGTCTGGCCCTTGCGCAGTCCGCCACAACCTCAGTGCGCGGCACTGTTTCTGATGCCAAAGGTGCAGTCGTTTCCGGCGCGACCGTGACCCTGAACAATAAGGACACGGGATTCACGCGTAGCGCGACCACGGACGATCAGGGCACGTATCAATTTCTAGAAGTGCCTCCTGCGACCTATGTGATGACCGTGGCCTCGACAGGATTTGCCACCACCAGGCGCGAGAACGTGGTGCTGCAGGTGAGTAATCCCGCGACCGTGAACTTACAGCTTCAGGTGCAGGCAAGTTCTGTGATCATCGATGTGACGGGCGAGGCACCGGTAGTCAACACGACCGACGCAACGCTAGGCAACAACTTCAACGCCCGGCAGTTGACCGATTTGCCTTCGGAAGGCCGCGATCCGGTCGCGATTCTCAGCTTGCAGCCCGGCGTTGTTTATATAGGATCCCAGGTCAACACGAACGATGACAGCCGCGGCGGTGCCGTTAACGGGGCCCGCAGCGATCAGACCAACGTTACGCTCGATGGACTCGACGACAACGACCAGTTGAATGGCTTCGCTTTTCAGGGCGCAATGCGCGCGACGTTGGATTCATTGCAGGAATTTCGCGTGACCACCAGCAACTACGATGCAGTTTCAGGCCGGTCGTCGGGAGCGCAGGTGAATTTAGTCACGAAGAGCGGCACCAATAATTTCCATGGATCGGTTTATGAATATCACCGTCCGAGCTTTACCGTCGCCAACGACTTCTTTAACAAAGAATCAGAATTGAAGGCGGGGCTTCCTAACGTGCCGCAACACATTCTGCGGAATACGTTCGGCGGAACGATCGGCGGCGCGATCATCAAGGACCGGCTTTTCTTTTTCGCCGCCTATGAAGGACAGCGCACAGCCGATCAGATTGAGCAAACTCGCGTCGTGCCGACCGCAAGCCTGGCTGCCGGAAATCTGAAATACTTATGCAATGCAGACACGAGCGTAGATCCAAATTGCGTGGTGGGCAATTCCCAAGTGACTGTGGAAGATGGCGGGACTTCCTACCCTGGGTTCAACGTTGCCACGCTTACCTCGAGTCAGATTGCCGGCTTGGATCAAGGTTGCTCGGGGAATTCAACTTGTCCGTGGGGCCCAGGTCCAAATCCCAATATATTGTCCTTGTTTTCCGCGTATCCGTTGCCGAATTCGACAAGCGGCGGCGGCGACGGATTGAACTCGGCGTCATACACCTTCCCTGGCAATGATCCGACCAAGCATGACACCTACATCCTCAAACTCGATTACAAGATCACTGCGAACGGCAATCATTCGCTGTTCGTGCGTGGGAATCTGCAGAACGATCATGAGGCGCGGCCGCCGCAGTACCCTGCTTTGCCTTCAAATGATTTTCTGACTAACAACAGCAAGGGCATCGCGGCTGGTTACACAGCGCTGCTCCGCAATAACCTGATCAATAACTTCCGCTACGCCTTTATTCGCCAGGGGGTTGGTGATTCCGGCCTGAATAGTCAGCCCTTCAATCGTTTGCGGGGTTTGGATGACGCGGTCGGCTTGACCCCTTCGGTTCTGAATAATGTTCCGGTGCATAATTTCATTGATGATGTTTCATGGACGAAAGGAAAGCACACCATCCAGTTTGGCACCAACTGGCGCTTGATCGACAACAACCGCCAATCCAACGCGCAGAACCTGTCGGAAGGCTACGCCAATCTGTACTGGATGAGTCCGTCGTTTATTTCAGGTACCGGCGCAAGCCTTGACCCGGGTCTAATGGATTCGTTCAACAGTGGCCCCCTTCCCGATGTAGATCCTTCTTTCGGCACTTCGTACGATTTCGCAGCCGTGCAACTCATGGGCATCATGAGCCAGACCTACACAGTCACGAATCAGGACAAAAATGCGAACCTGATTCCCAGCGGAGCGTTGGTATCGAGGCATTTCCGCAACTTCGAAGGCGAGATGTACCTGCAGGACAAGTGGAATGTGACGCCGAATCTGACAGTCACCGCGGGCCTTCGCTACTCGTTGCTGCAGCCTCCGTACGAACGTGGCGGAAACCAAATTTCACCCACGGTGAATATGCACCAATGGTTCACGAATCGGTGGCAAGGCATGCTGACTGGAAATGTGAATCAGCCTGATCTGACCTTTGACCTCTCCGGGCAGGCCAACGGAAAAAAGCCGTATTGGGCATGGAACTATAAGAACCTCGCTCCGCGCTTCGCCATCGCCTATTCGCCGCATGCCTCAAGCGGCTTCATGCACACGCTCTTCGGCGATGCCGGCAAGAGCTCCATTCGAGCCGGGTACGGCCTCTACTTCGACCACTTCGGCGAAGGCGTCGTGAACACGTTCGACCGCCAAGGTTCCTGGGGCCTCACAACGACGATCAGCAACCCGGCTGGCGTTAACAGCGTGGATACGTCGCCGCGCTTCGTCGGATTGCTTGGCCAGGGAAATCTTCCTCCGAGCCCCGGAGTTCCCAGCCCGCACGGCTTTCCGTATACGCCTTCGATCGATCCGAACACGTATGGCTTGGCAATCGCCTGGGGCATTGACGACAACCTGAAGACGCCCTATTCGCACGTGGTGGATTTTTCCATCACGCGCGAACTAAGCCACAACTTTGTGCTGGAAGCGACCTATACGGGGCGATTCGCGCGTCATCTGTTACAGGAGATCGACCTATCGGAGCCGTTGGACTTGGTCGATCCCTCCAGCAAAATGGATTACTTCACGGCTGCGCAGTTGCTCGACAAGGCTGCCTATGCTGGAGTGGCGGAAGACGATCCGAGTATAAGCAGCATCCCCTACTGGGAACACCTCTTCCCGACAGCGGCCGGTCTGGATGACCCAGGCGACGGCATTTTCAGGCAGTCGGGGTGCGCGCCGAATTCGGGCAGTATCGCGAATCCCACGGCAACGCAGAACATCTATGATTCCTTCTACTGTAACGCCGGCAATGAGACTCTCACACTCGAAGACCTGGACGCGTTTTGCTTCCCGGCCTGCGTGGGAACAGGAACGAACTCCCTCGGCGGCTTCGTTCAACCTAATGGGACGCCGTTCTCCTACTACCAGCCGCAGTTCTCCTCCCTGTATGGCTGGCAGACACGTGGCAACAGCAACTACAACGGGCTTCAGTTGACGCTGCGCCACAGTATGGCCGCGGGTTTGCAGTTTGATTTCAATTACACCTATTCGAAATCCATCGACGTCGGATCGAATGCCGAGCGCGTGAACGGATTCGAATCGGGCGGCCTTGCCTTCAACAGCCAGGTGATCAATGCCTTCTCGCCGGATCTATGGCGCGCACCCTCAGACTTCGACACCACACATCAGTTGAATACGAACTGGATTTGGGACATGCCCTTCGGCCACGGACGCCACTGGGGTGGCGGAACGAACAGCATCGTGAATGGAATATTCGGCGGCTGGACGCTGAGCGGCCTGGCGCGCTGGACCAGCGGCTTCCCGTTCTCGGTACTCGCCGGTAATGGCTGGGCCACAGACTTCGAACTGGAAGGTACTTCTTTTGTCGTCGGCCCCAAGCCGAAGACGGGCGTATTCAAGGATCAGGACGGCGATCCGAACGTGTTTCAGAATCCGCTCAATATCACTTGCGCTTGCGGGACTCCATCGAGCCCAGGTGGCAACAACGGCTCAATCTTCCGCGCAACCTATCCGGGTGAAGCAGGATCCCGCAACAACTTCCGCGGGCCGGGATACTTCGGGATTGATGGTGGCCTCGCGAAGTCCTGGACTTTCAGAGAGGACAAGACGGTGAGGTTCGCCTGGGAAGTGTTCAATGTGACCAACTCCGTGCGCTTCGATGCCGCCGGGTCTTTGATCAATCAGGACCTGGTCGACATTACCAGCTTCGGAAAATACAACCAGGAACTCACCACGCCGCGCGTGATGCAGTTTTCGCTGCGATTCGCGTTTTAACTATAAGAAAGTAATTTGCCTTTTTTCGTAGCGCCGGCGTCTCGCCGGCTGTCTACGCCAGCGGCGAGTCGCTCATTCTGAAGCGCGTGCGGACGTGCTCAGAAATGAGTTCAATGGCAGTGCGGTTCGTGACGGGATCTTCCTGCGCCAGATATTTCATGGCTTCCACAAGCAACCGCTGCCCATCAACGTAACGAGGATCGGAGGTGCGCTCCCGGCGTCTTTTGCCCAACCTGGGAGGAACTGTAATCGTAAAAACCTTGGCCATGAATAATCCCGACAATGGTCCCGAAAACGTGCGGTCAGTATATCGTTCGTGAACGGAATCTCAGAAGCATTTATTACCCCTTTGCTTTCAACCAGTTAGCTGCGGGGTGTAATCACCTGCGTTTTGCTCGTGGTTTTCAGTTTGAAAACATCATCAGGAATCTTCTTGCCGTTGACTTGAATGTCTGAATATGTGGCTACTCGATAGTCGCCTTGTGGCTGGAAAAATTGCTGCTTTACCGAAATACCGCGATCGAGATCAATCCAGAGAAAAATCTGGTTGTATGTGTTCCTGACTTTTTCTGAGTTGGGAATCAGTTGCAGCTTGGCCGTTGCGACGCCATTGATAGTCTCTGGCCCTACATATGTAACGGCGAAAGTCTTCTGCAAATCCTCTCCGCTGCCGCCAAAGCCGAGCACGAGATAGCTTTGATAGTCCGCCTGATTTTTTCCCAGATCGACCTCGGTGACTTGATCTATCTTTGGCTGATAGAGGCGCACTTTGCTGCCGCTGTAGAGCACAAACTTCGACTCAGGTTTGAGGTCCTTGAGGCTGCTGCCGACCTTCTTGACCTCAGCCATCATCTCGATATCTTTGCCGTTGCGCCGGTAATAGATCGTTCCGGTCTGGACGTCATCGACTTCATCGATCACTTTCTGATAGATGTCCCATTCGAATTCGGCCTGCGTGCTATGGAAGTTCGCAGCGACAGCATCCATCTTCTTAAGCACGCTTTCAAGCGAAGGCGCGTCGGCAGGCTTGGGGGCCGGCCTGGCAGGTTGGTGGAGAAACGCCAACAGGAATCCAATCGGCAGGATCAATGACAGACGCATCATTTCAATTTTCCCTGAGGGGCGCTGCTACTCCCGTTGTGCGAGCACTTTGTAGCTTTGGATCTGGCCCTTGGAATCGGAAACCGCCTCGTAGTTCACGATCGAAACCGCCCCTGAAATCGGCTCGATAATATGCAGCAGTTGATCGTGTACCGACTGGCTGTCGCTGGTGGAAACTGCACTGGCCGCAACCTGAAAATACAGATGGCCCTCCGCATCGGTAGTTACAACCACTTCAGTCGGATGCGGAATCCGTGGGATGGGTTTGTCATTGAAGTTGATCACGCGCGGCGAAAACAGCACAAAAATCAGGATCAGCGTGACCATGATGTCGTAATGGAGAGTTCCCCGTTCATGCTGCCACAGAATGTACGAGCGGATTGTTCGCCAGAAGGCGTTCATGGGCAGGGGCGTGCCGGGCGCGACGGTAGTGAGTTCTGCTCTGTGCAAGTCTACTAGCTCCTGGCTGCTAGCTCCTAGCCTCTAGCTGATCCGGTATTGACGGCCCCGTTCAGCTAGCAGCCAGGAGCTAGAAGCTCTTTTTCGTAATTCTCTCCGCGCCAATATACGGCCGCAGGATCTCGGGAATCATAACGCTGCCATCGGCCTGCTGGTAGTTCTCCAGAATCGCGAGCCACGTCCGCCCAACCGCCAGCGCGCTGCCATTCAGCGTATGCACGAATTCCGTCTTGTTCTTGCCCTCGGGTCGGAAACGAATGTTCGCCCGTCGCGCCTGATACGCCTCGAAGTTCGAGCACGACGAAATCTCGCGGAATAGTTGCTGCCCCGGCAGCCAGACCTCGATATCGTAAGTCTTCGCCGATGCCGCTCCCATGTCGCCCGTGCAAAGAGTCATCACCCGGTAGTGCAGCCCAAGTTTCTGCAAAACCTCCTCGGCGTCGCGCGTGAGCTTTTCATGCTCCTCATACGAATGCTCCGGATGAGCGAACTTTACGAGTTCTACTTTCTGAAACTGATGCTGGCGGATAATGCCGCGCACATCCTTGCCATAAGATCCGGCTTCGCTTCGAAAGCAAGGAGTGTAGGCGGTGAGCGAGATCGGCAGGCGAGATTGATCGAGCACTTCGTCGCGATAAAGATTCGTCACGGGAACTTCCGCGGTCGGGATCAGCCACAAGTCGCGCTCATAGCGAAGAACACTCCAAGGAACTCTGCTCTCTGGAGGGCCGTATTTTTCAGGAAATATCAGAAGCTCAACCGAACGACCTTGGTGGTCAATTGAAACGATCGTCCCTGTCTTATTTAAGCCATCTGCGTAGACCCGCTCCCCAATATGAGGAACATGATGAGAATCGGGCTCGAAGCGGTCAGTTGGCACACGGAAAAGATCGGCGGCAAACCTCGGTAGCTGTCCCGTGCCATACATCGAATCTGAGTTCACCAGATATGGCGGAAGAACTTCGGTATAGCCATGCTCGCGCGTGTGCAGATCGAGCATGAAGTTCGAGAGCGCCCGTTCGAGTTTCGCGCCCAGGTCCCAATAAACAGCGAAGCGCGCGCCCGTGAGCTTTACCGCACGCTCAAGATCGAGGATTCCGAGTTCAGCGCCGAGGTCCCAATGCGGATTCGGAGTGAAATCAAATTGCGGAGGCGTGCCCCAGCGTCGAATCTCAACATTGTCGTCGGCGCTGTGGCCGACCGGCACGCTGTTATGCGGCAGGTTGGGAAGGCCAGCTAAGATGTCCCGCAGCCGCACATCGAGCTCGGCAGCCGTTTTCTCGAGCGCAGAAATGCTCTCGCGCAATTCCTTGGTCTGCGCCATCGCGGCGCTCGCGTCCAGGCCGCTCTTCTTCAGCTTTGCGATCTCTTCAGAAGCTTTGTTGCGCTGCGCCTTGCTGGTCTCGGCCTCAGTAATGGCCTGGCGCCGCTGCGTGTCCACTTCACGAAAGTCCTTCAAAACCGCAGCAGGATCCATGCCGCGCTGGCGCAGCTTTTCTTCGACCAGAGGCAGGTTCTTGCGGACGAAATCCAGGTCGAGCATGGGAATCAATACTGTATCGGAAAAACGGTCTGTAATCCACGCACGGCCGCAGCTGAGAAGAGTTCTTGAGTACTCAACAAATCGATGGGATGATTGAACCAGCAAGAGGTGCTGCCATGGCTGAGAAGCGTCATTCGGGAATTACAATGCACAAGCTTTCATTTGGCGGAGGGTTCATCGGATTTTTGTTCGCCGCCGGCAGTGCTCTGATTTTTGTCCTGGGCTTTCCCACTCTGTGGTATTTCGTCGTCTTTGCTCTTCTGCTGGGAATTGGAATCGCAATGCTTCTCAAGCTCACAAGCCGTCGCAGTTCGGAGCATAACAAGCCCCTCTCAATTCTCAATGCGACTCAGAGCGCGAAAACTCCGATGCGCGAGGAGCAAAAGAACCGGCACCTCTTCGACGCTTTGCCCGCGTGATTCGCGTCGCCGCAACCGCTCGACTCCTCGTTTTCTCCTCTTTGGTTTATTCCTGATGCCTGTGTAAACTACGTTCGCGATGAGATCGTCTGCCAGAATGATGAGCGCGCGCTGCGTTTTCGCGCTCGTATTCGTTGCCCTCTACATCGGTCTGCCTGCGAGCAGCTTCGCCTCCGCCTACAACGGCCATCCAAAGCTGGTCGTCGTGATCGTCATTGACCAGTTCCGCGGCGACTATCTGGAGCGGTATCACGATCAGTTCGGCGATGCTGGATTCCGCCTTCTGCTCGATCACGGAGCGTATTTCCCGAACTGCAATTACAACTACGCCAATACACGCACGGCCCCTGGTCACGCAACGCTCTTTACCGGCGCATACAGCAATGGCCACGGCATCGCCGACAACGAGTGGTGGGACCCGAAGAAGAAAAAGATGGTGACTTCGGTCGAGGACGCGGACACCAAGCTAATTGGCATCGCGGGAGCGCAGCCGGGCGCATCCCCCCACAATTTGATGGCCGATACCATCGGCGACGAACTCAAGCTGGCGACGCAAGGCAAAGCGCGCGTCTTCGGAATCTCACTGAAGGATCGTGCTGCCGTGCTGCCGGCAGGTTTTGCGGGCGATGCCGCCTATTGGATTGATCCGCAAAGCGGCGCGTGGATCACATCCACCTATTATCGCAACGATCTCCCGCTGTGGGCGCGGAATTTCAACTCGACTCGTCCGGCGAAATATTGGGACCGCGAGTGGAAAGATTCGCAGGGTGTAGTGCTGCGTTCCACTGCGCATCGCGACAAGAAAGATGGATCGGAAGCCGGCTTCTACGAAGTGATCGGTTCCACTCCCTTCGCCAACGAGTACGAATTCGAGTTCGCCAGGGAACTCATGGTCTATGAAAACATCGGCCTCGGCCCTGCGACCGACCTGCTCTCAATCAGCCTCTCGGCAAATGACATCCTGGGCCACCAGGTTGGGCCGGACACTCCCGAAATGCAGCAGATGGCGCTCGATCTCGACCACGAACTCGCCGACTTCTTCAACTTTCTTGGCCACCAGGTGGGGCTGGCCAACGTGTGGATTGCGCTATCAGCCGATCATGGCGTCTCTTCGCTACCCGACGCGGCGAAGAAGCTACACATTCCCGGCGCGAATCTTGCCGCCGGCAAGATTGAAGAAGAGATCAACAAAGCCTTGACCGCCAAGCTGTCACCGGGTCGTCCGGAAACATACGTCAGGTTGGATTATCCCCTCGCCTGGCTCGACGAAAATGCTTTCGCCGCAGTGCATGTTCGCGAACGCGATGCCGAATCTGACGTTGGGCAGGCATTGGTTCAAGCTGGCATGCGCGGCTTCTACACCAAGTCTCAGCTTGAACTCGGCGAAGTTCCGAATACCGAGCTTGGCCGCAAATATCTGAATAGCTATTCCCCGGAAGGAAGTTGGTTCGTAATGGGTGTCCCGGACATTTACACCGTAGGTCCCGCGAAGGGCACCGATCACGCGTCGCCTTATACCTACGACACCCACGTCCCTTTAGCCTTCTATGGCTTGCCTTTCCAGCCCGGAACGTATCGCGGGAAGGCCGAACCGGTTGATCTTGCGGCGACGCTCGCATCGCTTCTGGGCATCAACGCGCCGACCCACGCCGTAGGCCGCGTGCTCACCGAGGCCCTTGCTTCCCCGCATAAAACTACGGGTGAAAGCCATCCATGACGGCGAACTCGGCGGCTCCCGATCTCAGTGTGAATGTTGCCGGCGTGCAGCTTAAGAATCCCATCATTGCAGCCAGCGGCACGTTCGGCTACGGAGTGGAGTTCGAAGATATCGTTCACCTTGGAAAACTAGGTGGATTTGTAGTCAAGGGCCTGTCCCGCGAGCCGATGATCGGCAATCCTCCGCCGCGCCTGTGGGAGACCGCCGCCGGCATGTTGAATGCGATCGGCCTTCAGAACATCGGCGCCCGGGCATTCCTTGATGAAAAGCTACCCCACCTTCGCCAACTGAAAAATGTCGTCGTGATGGCCAACATCTTCGGCTACACCCGCGAAGACTACGAATACACGATTCAAATCCTCAACGAAGGCGAGGGAATTGCCGCCTACGAACTGAACGTCTCCTGCCCTAACACGCAGCACGGAGGATTGCAGTTCGGCAGCGATCCGCGATCGCTCGACGAAGTTGTCAGGACTGTCAAGCGTTATGCCACGCGCCCGCTGATCGTCAAACTTTCTCCCAATGTGACCAGCATTGCGCAGATGGCCTATGTCGCGCAGGAAGCCGGAGCCGATGCAGTGTCGCTGGTCAACACCTTTACCGCGATGGCCATTGATCCTGAAACGCGCAAGCCGCGCATTGCCAACATCACCGCCGGGCTGTCAGGACCCGCGATTAAGCCGATTGCTGTGCGGATGGTCTATGACGCCGCGCAGGCGGTGAAAATTCCCGTGATCGGTATGGGGGGAATCTCGACTCCGGAAGACGTCATCGAATTCATGCTTGCCGGCGCGACCGCAGTGCAGATCGGCACCGCGAGCTATTGGGATCCGTGCGCGACCGAAAAAATCGTGGACGGAGTCGAAGCCTGGTGCCGCCACAACCATGTCGGCCGTCTCGCCGACCTGATCGGCGGAATCCAACTGGAATAGCCCGTGTGGAGCGGCACTCCTGCCTGCTCTTTTGATTGCAGAAGCACGCGGACAAGAGTGTCCGCTCAAACATCACATCCGCATCACTGCCATGCGCCTAGAATCGCTCCCGACGCCAGATGGCAAACCATCTGGTATCCCGTGTTGCATGGAACCGCGTCAGGCTAAATTGAGATGAACTGATTTATTGGCCGCGAGTGTACCAGATCGAGCCCGGAGATTTGTAATTGCGCCCCTCGCCCCATACCGCATGAGTGTTGCCTTCGCTATCGATGGCAAGGCTGAAATAGTCGCCGAAAGGGAATCGATACCCGTTCTGCAGAATGTAGTCGTAACCGCGGCTCGCGCCTGACAACCGCGATTCCGCGCTCCAGGTCGCACCGCCGTTGGTGGAACTGCGATATACGGCGTTCCAGAGGAATCGGTTCGGGTGTCCCGCCTCGTGTTCACGCGCGTCCATCCATGCGATCCGCACATCCCCTGACGCGTCGGCAACCACCGCCGGAAAGGCATGCTCGACCCCGGCTGCTGCCAGCGAAACATTCGTTCGCGCCGACCAGCTTGCGCCGCTCGTGGTCGAAGACGAGAAGTAAACGCGTTCCGGGCCGCCATTTGCCGATCCGGCATTCCACAATGCGTAAAGTGCGCCGTCGGCGTCGGATGCCAGCGCAATCTGCGGTCCCAGAAATCCGGTTTCACAGTGCTGCGCCTCGCACTCCGGAGGCGCGCTCGATTGGTCGAGCAACTGCGTGCTCCATGTGTGTCCGCCGTCCATCGAACGGCTGATGTAAATGCCGACTGGCTGGCTGGGTAATTCGTGATTGGCATATCCCGTCCAGCCGAAAAAAACATTTCCTGAAGGATCAACCGTTGCGCCGCCCCCTAATGATGATCCGGGCCCAAACGCAGCGTTGATATCGACCAGACGGAACGTCTGCCCGGCATCGTGCGATGCAGCGACAAAGAATTTCTCGTCGTGGTTGAATCCCACGTAGACATTCGGTCCGCGCACGGCCAGTACCGGCTTGTCGGTATCCTCATCGCTCCGCTCGGCATACGAAAATGACCAGGTCTGTCCGAAATCCAGCGAACGCGCAACCACAACATCGCGCTTATCGTTTTGGAGCCACGAGGCGTAGACGGTCTGATGATCCGCGGGATCCACCGCAATTTGAGGATCGAACTGGCCACTCGGAAATGGGAGGATGGGCTTTGACGGATGCCAGGTGACGCCGTTGTCGCCGCTAACCAGCAGCGACATGACCGGAGGCTTGCAGGCCGCGCAATCGGCAACGGCGCCGTATTGCGGGTAGAGAACGTAGATGTGGCCGTGGATGTCTGCGGCCATCGCCGGCTCCCACTGATCTCCTGTACGGTAGCCAAGGCGCTTTTGCGGCGCAAACCCCGAGGCGGCAAAAGCTGCGTGCGCCGTGATCAATGCCAGAAAGGAGCATAGTGCAAGGTTCTGCACAGTCCGGCGCGCGGCCTGAAAACAGCTGGTTGGAGAATCCACAGAACCTACCCAGGGGGAGAAAACCTTGCCCGACTCTATCCCGATTTGCTTCCGGCGTCAATCACGCCAACCCATGAATCCGAACGAGCAACCTGTGACTTTTTTCGCGTTTTGCCATCCAATAAGCGACAATCAAAACTGGACTTGGGAGCAGATCGAATGGAAAAGGCCACATTTGCGGCAGGATGTTTCTGGGGCGTAGAAGCCACTTTCCGGCAGTTGCCGGGCGTCACCTCAACCCGCGTCGGCTACATCGGCGGGCATACGGAGAAGCCGACCTATAAAGAAGTTTGCACGGACGGCACCGGGCACGCCGAAGCCGTCGAGGTAGATTTTGACCCGGCAAAAATTGGATACAACGATCTGCTGAAAGTTTTCTGGGAGAACCATGATCCCACGCAGGTCAACCGCCAGGGGCCGGACTGGGGCACACAGTACCGGTCGGCGATCTTCTTTCATACCCCCGAGCAGCAGAAGCAGGCGCTGGCTTCGAAAGAAGCGCTCGAAAAGGCACACC
>DATAUY010000190.1:0-35092 GCA_036268025.1 Candidatus Sulfotelmatobacter sp.
GCGGGACTAGCATGAAGCCGTCGTCATTTCGCCACGGCATCAAATTTTCCTTACACGTCCCCGTTGAGCGAAGGAGGAACTATGGGCATTGCACTTTCCCCGCAAATCCACCCGCACGTTGCAGAATTCATCGATAAACCACGCAAGATGTTGATCAATGGCAAGTGGGTAAATGCCGCGTCCGGAAAAACGTTTCCCACATACAATCCCGCGACCGGCGAAGTGCTGGCGCAAGTGGCAGAAGGCGATCGCGAAGACATTGAACAAGCGGTGCGCGCCGCGCGCAACGCGTTCGACAATGGACCGTGGCGCAAGATTACCGCGGCCGAGCGCTCGCGACTGATGTGGAAACTTTCTGACCTGCTCGAACAGCACACCGAAGAATTGGGGTATCTCGAAAGCCTCGACAACGGCAAGCCACTCGCCGTGGCGAAAGCCGCAGACGTTCCGCTTGCCGTGGACCTGTTCCGCTACATGGCGGGATGGTGCACCAAACTCGAAGGCAACACGATTCCGCTATCGGTCCCGTATACGCCGGGCGCGAAATATCTCGCGTACACGTTGCGCGAACCGGTTGGCGTGGTGGGGCAGATCATTCCGTGGAACTTCCCGCTGCTGATGGCGGCATGGAAACTTGGTCCCGCTCTGGCCACGGGCTGCACGGTTGTGCTCAAACCTGCCGAGCAAACGCCGCTTTCCGCTTTGCGTTTGGGCGAACTGATTCAGGAGGCCGGATTCCCCGATGGTGTCGTCAACATCGTTCCCGGATATGGGGAGACAGCGGGCGCCGCACTGGCCGCGCATCCTGACGTAGATAAAGTCGCGTTCACCGGATCGACCGAAGTCGGCAAACTGATCGTGCACGCTGCGGCGGGCAATCTAAAGAAAGTCTCGCTGGAGTTGGGCGGCAAATCTCCAAATGTCGTGCTCAAAGACGCCGATCTCGAGGCGGCAATTCCCGGCGCGGCCAGCGCGATCTTCTTCAATCACGGCCAGTGCTGCTGCGCGGGTTCGCGATTGTATGTGGAGAAATCCGTATACGACCAGGTCGTCGAAGGAGTCGCAGCGCACGCAAAAAAAATCAAAGTCGGATCAGGGCTCGATCCGGATACGCAGATGGGTCCGCTGGTTTCCAAGGAGCAACTCGATCGCGTTTGCGGATATCTCGAAGCGGGTTTCTCCGAGGGCGCGAAAGCCATGGCCGGCGGCCATAAGGCCGGCGAACGCGGATATTTCGTCGAGCCGACCGTGCTCGTCGACACCAGCGAAAACATGAAGGTCGTACAGGAAGAAATCTTCGGGCCGGTTGTGACGGCAATGCCGTTTACCGATCCCGAGGAAATTATTCCCCGCGCCAACAACAGCGACTATGGCCTAGCCGCTGCCGTGTGGACGCGCGACATCAGCAAAGCGCACCGCATCGCCGACCAGCTTCGCGCCGGAACGGTGTGGATCAATTGCTACAACATCTTCGATCCGGCGCTGCCGTTCGGAGGGTATAAGCAGTCAGGCTGGGGACGCGAGATGGGGCACGACGTGCTCAATCTTTACACGCAAACGAAAGCGGTGTGCGCCCGGCTCTAGACGGAAGGTTTCAAAGTTTCAAAGTTTCAAAGTGGCAAAGTTTCAAGGTTGTAGAGGTTAGGCTTGGGCGACGGATGAAGTCCGTCGCCCGTTTTCTTGGAAATCGTTGCTGGATCGCTTTGCGTTGTCACCTTGAGTGGCGGCGAAGCCGGCACTTTTGCGGCAGCCGTTGCTTACGGTGCGGGGGACGAGAACGCCGATGCTGCACGCCGAAAGATATCCCTATTGACTGCATCGAAGCTTTCGCTGTCGTAGGGTCGACATCATTCAAGGGGAACTGGCGGAGCTGAAGCGTTAACGCTCCATCAGCAGAACTTTTTCGGCTTCATCGATTTCCTGCAGCTTTACTTCGATGACTTCGTCCATCGTCGTCTGCACGTGACGGCCGACGAAGCTGGCTTCGACGGGAATCTCGCGATGTCCGCGGTCGATCAGCACAAGAAGCTGCACGCGCCGGGGACGTCCGTGCTCGAAAAGAGCATCGAGGGCGGCACGGGTGGTGCGGCCGGTGAAGAGGACGTCGTCGACGAGCACGATGTTCTTGTCTTCAATGTCGAATCCAATTTCTTTTTCCTGCACGACCGGCTTGGGGCCCAGCGTGGAAAGATCGTCGCGATAGAAGGTGATGTCGAGTGTACCGACAGGCACTTTTGCCTCTTCGATGCGTGTAATGATTTTGCCCAGGCGCTCGGCGATGGGCACGCCGCGGCGCTTGATACCGACCAGTCCCAGGCCTTCAACGCCGCCATTTTTTTCCACGATCTCGTAGGCGAGGCGCACGAGCGTGCGCTCGATTTCCGATGACGACATCAGTTGTGACTTCTGGCGAAGGCCCGTTTTTCGCGCGGAATTCTTTGCGTTCATTCTGAGTGATGACCTCGACGACCGGCAGGCCGGCTACTCACTGTAGTCAAGCGCATCAGAACAGGTCAAGCAGGATGGCGGGGTAGCTTTTGGTGGGCCGCGTTAAAGGGTTTTGAAAAAGCCCAGCTTCGCTCGACGGACAGCCGAGGGCGGCTGTCCGCACACCCGCGCGACTAACCGTTGAGCTTGCCCGCGATCCATGGCGAATCAGCCAGCACTTCGGGACTTGCTGCCAATTCCGGACACGGCGTGCGGACCGTGCGCGCAAGCGGAGGCTTACCTTCGCGGATCGATTCCAGAGTTATTGCCTGAGAGTTCAAGGTCACCCCATCACCGGGCACAAGACCAACGCCCTGATTTCTGCCGGAAGCCTTGGCCATGTAGAGCGCGGTATCGGCAAGCACGATGGATTCCTCGGCACAGAGCGCTTCATACGCCGCACGGCACCATGGATAAGCGGCCCAGCCGACTGAGCAAGTTTTCTTCACCACAATTCCATGCCCGAGATCGAATGGCTCGCACGACATCACTTCGAGCACGCGACTGCAAAACGCCGGCGTGCCGGAAGGATCGGTGGAGCGGCTCATGATCAGGAACTCTTCTCCGCCCCAGCGCACCAGAACATCGGATTTGCGCACGACAGTCGAGAGCCGTTGCGCCACGAGTTGCAAAAGGCGGTCGCCCGCCGGATGCCCGTGCTGGTCGTTCACTTCTTTGAAGAAATCCATATCGACCATGATGAAGACGAGGTCGCGATGGTCCATCTTGCGGATGTCGCCGCCGCGAGCGCGCTGATAATTGCGCAGCACTTGCCCCGCTTCGGCCGTGATGATCTCTTCGAGATAACGGCGGTTCCACACTCCGGTTAAAACGTCAGTGAATGAAATTTCCTGAAGTTCCATATTCTTGCGCTGGAGTTCGAGACTGTGCCAGCGCAGAGAGTGCTCTTTGTTTTCCAATTCATCTTTCATCTGCGACATTTCGTCGAGATTGTGCCGCGAGAGGTGCAGAAGGCTCAGCAATTCCCGATCGAGCAAGTGCTGCTTCGCAAACACAAGCGCGCCCATCACAAGCATGACGGCAATGGTCAGGAACAATCGGTAGGTGCGCACGCGCTGAGGCGTATCGCCGCCAAATTGCGCCCACGCCACCATCAGCGGCGTGACGAATACGGCCACCATAGCGAGACGGGCCTTCCAGATCCCCAGTCCGCGCGCCGGTACTTCCTCGACAGGATGCTCTCGCGCTTCGCGGGCGAGAAATCCGATGCGCGCGAACCATGCCATGGCCGCGACCAGCGGAACATCGAACAGGCTGCCCGTGTAATAGAGATGCAGATCAATGGCTTCGCTCGCCGCCAGAGAGGCGACACAGTAAAGAAGCGATGCTGCGAAGAGATGAAAATAAACAGCTCGCCATGCGCCACGGCTCCGGCGCCAAACCAGAAACAGGCCTGCCACCAGCACCAGTTGCTCGCTCACGTACAGAAGATCGAAGCTCCGGCCGTAGACGGCCTCGGACGGATGCACGTACTGCCAGGGTATGACGACAAACAGATAAAGAAAAAGCCACCAGGTCAACAGGAGAGCGAAGTCGAGCGTTCCTGCCCGTATGGCACGGTCCTGTTGCTGTACATGAGGCTGGATCGCAACCGCCGCCATCATGGGAACGATGTGCAGGAACAGAATGACATCGCCGACGAAGGGGTTTGGCGCCTCTTGCCGGAGGAACACCTCAAAATAGGTCCACATGACCTGAGAGGTCAACCACATCGCCAAACCCAGGCCCATCAATGACCAGAAGACGCGCCACTTGGGACAAGCGGTGCGCAGGTTGGTGAAGACTCCGACAGTGGCGACGAGCAGGACTACGTTCTGAAGTACGTCTCCGAATGCGGTGAGCGCAAAGCCTCGCGATGCAAAGATCGAGATCGCCGCATGCAGACACACCAATGCGCCAATCCCGACCGCCCATTTACGGCCGCCCTGGAGCGCAGTTCTCCCCACGTTGCAAATTGTATGTTCGGTTCTGGGATGAAACGTATTACGGAGGTAACGAGCGCAAAAGCTGCATCAGTCTTAAAGCGCGGCGGAAAAGCATTGCACGAACCGGTAAACGTCGCGGTAGCTGTTATAGAGAGGTATGGGCGCCACCCGATAGGTCTCGGGCTCACGCCAGTCGCCGATGACGCCCTCCGCGATCAAACGATCGCACACGGCGCGGCCCAGGCCGTGCAGGCGAATGGAAATCTGCGCGCCCCTTCTGTTCTGCTCGGTTGGCGTGATGACAGAAAATTTCGAGGATTTCAGCTGGCTCAGAAGAAACTCAAGGTAGCCAGTGAGCGAAATGCTCTTCGCGCGTAAGTGTTCCATTCCGGCTTCGCTGAAGATCTCGATCGAAGCGCGCAACGGAGCCAGCGCGAAGATCGGAGGATTGCTCAACTGCCAGCCCTCGGCGCCCGGCATTGGCTGGAATTGCGGACCCATCTGAAAACGAATCTTCTCGTCGTGCCCCCACCAGCCAGCGAAACGGGGCAGATCCCGCGCACGCGCATGGCGCTCATGGACGAAGGATCCACCGACGCAGCCCGGCCCACCGTTCAAATATTTGTAGCTGCACCAGACCGCGAAATCCAGCCCCCAGTCGTGCAGATGCAACGGAATATTTCCCGCGGCATGAGCGAGATCGAAGGCGACGACGCATCCCTTGCGATGGCCATTACGCGTGATTTCGGGCATGTCGTAGACTTGGCCGGTCACGTAGTTCACGCCGGCGAGCATGATGAGCGCGATCGATTCGCCTTCGCGCTCGATGAGCGACTCGATGTCTTCATCGCGGAGGCAGTATTCACCTTCGCGCGGCGTGAGTTCGATCAACGACGTAGCCGGATCGAATCCGTGAAAAAGAATCTGTGACTTTACCGCGTATTGGTCGGAGGGGAAAGCTCCGCGCTCGATGACGATTTTGTGCCGTTGCCTCGTTGGCCGATAGAACGACACCATCATCAGGTGCAGGTTCACAGTGAGCGAGTTCATCGCGACCACTTCCTGCGGTTGCGCTCCGACCAGCGCGGCGGTTTGCTCGGTCAGCAGGCGGTGATAAGGCATCCACGGATCTTTTCCATGAAAATGCCCTTCTACGCCGAGGTCGGCCCAATCGCGCAGTTCCTGCTCGATGTACGCGCGGGCGCTTTTCGGTTGAAGGCCGAGAGAATGTCCGCAAAGGTAGAGGCAATCTTCGCCAGCCTTCGTCTTTGGCATGTAGAAGCGCTCACGGAAATGCGCGAGAGGATCGCGTGCGTCCATCCCAACTGCGAAGTCTTCACCGGGTTGGAAGGCAGGCATCGTCACGAGACTTCCAGGGGAGTGAGTTGCTGATGGATTAACCGCTCCGCTTTTGCCCATTCCAAATCCTCGACTCGATTGATTCCATTGCACAACTCGGCCAACATCGCGTCTTGTACTTGTCCACGCCGCAGCGCGGTTGCGTATGGGATGCGGTGAAACGTCACCATCGCGTATTTCGGCACGAAAAGCTGGGGATACTTGGCCTCGAGCGCCAATTCCACTTTCTTGCGAAAGAGAAAGCATGGATCGGCAACGCGGTCTCTCATCTCGACGAAATTCTCGACCGCGAGATCGGCGATGGCATCGGTGTTTTGTTTCCGCGCCTCTTCAAATTCACCGAAGACTTTTCCCCAGTCGGAGCCGTTCTGGTCGAGAAGCTTAAGAAAGACGGTGCAATCCTCGAAGCCGCAATTGATTCCCTGTCCGAAAAACGGAACGATGGCGTGGGCTGCGTCGCCCAGCAGCAAAGCGCGGCCTTCGAAGTGCCACGGAGAACACTTGATCGTTACCATGCCGCCGGTGGGGTTCGCGAAGAAATTGTCGACAAGATTCGGTATTAAGCCAATTGCGTCGGGAAAAGTTCGCTGAAAGAAATCAGTCACCGCGGCAGGTGTCGTCAGCTTTTCGAAGCTGTCGGGGCCTTCGAAGGGAAGAAACAGAATGCACGCGAAAGTTCCGTCGACATTGGGTAGTGCGATCAGCATGTAGTTTCCGCGAGGCCAGATGTGCAGCGCATTTATTTCCAGCGCGTGTTTTTCATCGGGTAGTGCGGGAATGGTGAGTTCTTTGTATCCGTAGTCGAGGTATTGCTGCGAGAAATTGAAGCGGTTCCGCTTCAGCATTTCGGCGCGAATTGCGGACGCCGATCCATCGCATCCGATGATAACGGCAGAGTTAACGGTTGTGTCGCTCTCGGTTCGCTCGTCCCGCATCCGCAGCATGCCGGTCTTGAAATCGATCCCTCGACAGCGCCGCTCGAAGTGAAACTTCACTCCGCCCGCCTCGGCAGCATTCATGAGCGCGATGTTCAGTTCGGCGCGAGAGATGGAGTTGATCACTTCGGAGTCATTCTTCCCGTAGGGTTGAAATGTCAGTTCAGAATTCGCCGAATGCATTAGTCTTCCCTTCATCGGGATGACGATCTTCCGCATTTCATTCCAGAGCCCGGCTTGCCGCAGCGCGTGAATACCGCGAGTCGATAACGCCAGGTTAATCGAACGGCCTGCGCTCATGCGGACGCGGCGCATATCGGGGCGGCGCTCGTAAATTTCAACCGTGAACCCGCGCTTCACCAATTCCAGGCCGAGCAGCGGGCCGTTGAGGCCGGCGCCGATCAGCGTGATGGTCTCGGACTGGGAGGTCATGAAAGGAGTCGGGATTGCTATTCCGTCAGTAGCGTTCGTGCTTCCCAAAGCTCGGGAAAGAACTTCTTGCCCAACGTGAGCTTCAGATATGACGATCCCGCGCTGCCGCCGGTACCCATGCGTGCGCCAATGACGCGCTCGACAAGCTGGATGTGCCGCAAGCGCCAGCTCACGACCAGTTCGTCGAATTCGGTCAGGCGCTCGCAGACGTCAATCCAGTCGCGGCTGCTCCGTTCGTCACGATAGAGCGAGAGCACGGCTCGGGCCCGCGCAGAGAACTTTTCCTGTTCTGTTGCGTCTTCTTTGATTTCCAATTTGCCGATCGCGCGCAGTGCGCCGAAGAACGCATCGTGCAACGACGGTTCACGCAACCGGCGTTCCAGTTGCGCATAGGCCTCGGGCGTTGGCCGGTGATAGCGCAGCATCTTTTCGTCTTTCAGGCCGCACAGGAATTCCAGCTCGCGGAATTGTTCCGATTGGAATCCACTGGCGGGCTCCAGCTTTCCTCGAAAGGCCAGAAAGTGCGTCGGAAGCATCGTTTCAAGGATCGTGAATTGCTCGACCAGCACGCGCGTGATTTCCGTGCAGCGGCGAAGCAACCGTGCGGCCTCATAGACTTCATCGTGCACTTGCGGATTTTTCGCCGCGGATTGGAGATTGACCACAACCGCGTCCAGATCGTGCAGCAACTCCTTGAACCATAGCTCGTAAGTCTGATGGACGATGATGAAAAGCAGTTCGTCGTGATGCTCCGGCTTTGATTGCGGATGTTGCAGCCCAAGCAGCTCCGGCACTTTGAGATATGAGCTGTACGTTAGCTGTTCGGCGTCCGGCGCGGTCGGGGCTTTCGTGGCAGCCTCGACCGTCTTCACCGATTTTTCGAGGCCCAGAAATTGCAGTGCATTCTCACCGAGCATTTGCGTCTTCGCACGCGCCGGAAGATGGCTTGTGCAAATCAAGCCACCTATCGGATGCTCGCCGAGTGGGAACGGATAATCCGATCCCAGCATTACGCGGTCCGCGCCCATCGTGTCCACGAGAAACTGAAGCGCGAGCGGATCGAAGACAGCTGAGTCCACCGAGAAGCGATTCAGATACTGCCTCGGCGGCAGCTCGCAGACGCCATGCGCTACGGGATGATGCTGCCAGGCATTTTCGAGACGCCCGAGAAGAAAGGCGAAGCTTCCACCGCCGTGAGCGAAGCAGATTCGCAGCTTCGCCGGAATTTTATCGAACGCACCGCCCAGAATCATCGCGACAATTCCAAGTTGTGTCTCAGCGGGCATGCCGACGGTCCATGGCATCATGTATTTCGGCATGCGGGGCTGACCGAACATGTCCCAGGGATGCACGAAAACAGCGGCTCCCTCATCGGCGCAGTGATGCAAAAATGTCACGATGCCGGGGTCGTCAAGATTTTTCTCTCCGACGTGATTGCCGATCTGCACGCCCAGGTGCCCGGCGCGCAGGCAACGGCTCAGTTCTCTGCACGACGCGTCAATATCCTGCAGCGGCACCTGGCACAGCGATTTCAGCCTTCCTTTTCCTTGCGCGCATAACTCCAATGCCGCGTCATTAAACAATTGCGCGCAGTCCAGCGCGTGTGCAATCGGGCGTTCGTAAGCAAACAATACCGGAGTCGCAGAAATAATCTGGGTGTCGATTCCGTCGCGGTCCATCTCCTGCAAACGCACTTCAGGATCCCAACACGCGGAGGAGATGTGGCGAAAGAAGCGATCGCCGACCATGATGTCGGCCTTGCCGGGTTCGGTGTGCCTGATCCACGGCCAGTCGGGCGTGCCATAGCGCTGCGCGAGATCAGGCCAAGTGCGCGGGAAGAAATGATTATGAATGTCGATGACGGGCATTTACGATTTGCCGGGATGGACCGTACCGCAATGTTTGCACTTGCGCAGATTTTCGTCGCTGTAGAACTTTTCAAACAGCGGCGGCAGATCTTTCACAATGCTCTTCAACTTCACTTCGGCGCGATGCACAAGCTGGTGGCAGTTCGGACAATACCACTCGAAAGCATCCAGAGCGCCTTCGGGGCGTGGCACCTCGACGACTACACCAATACTGCCTGCCTGACGCTGCGGTGAATGGCGCATATGCTTGGGCAGCAGGAAAATTTCACCTTCTTTGATTGGAACTTCCAGCGGGGGCTTGCCAGGCGTTTCCATCAGTCGAAGAAAAATGTCGCCTTTCAACTGATAGAAGAATTCCTCGGTCGGATCGTCGTGGTAATCTCGGCGCTGGTTGGGCCCTCCGACGACAGTGACCATCATCTCGCCGTCTTCCCAGACCTGCGCGTTGCCTACCGGCGGCTTGAATTTTTCTTTGTTATCGTCAATCCACTTCTGAAAATTGAAGGCCTTCAATTGCCTGATGGATGGCATGATTGCTCCTATCTTTCCGGCTCGTACGCAACCGCGCGAATTTCGATCAGCAGATGCGGATGCGGCAACTGATGCACGGCGACCGTTGTGCGAGCAGGGCCGTCGTGATTGAAATACGTTCCGTAAACTTCGTTATAGCCGGCGAAATCGTTCATGTTGACGAGATATGTGGTGATTTCAACAACATCGCTTAGATCGGCTCCCGTGCTGCGCAAGATGTCGCGGATGTTTTCGATGACAGCCTTCGTCTGTACACGGATGTCAAGGTGCGTGGTTCCTAGTTCGTCCGACTCGGCTCCCGCAATCGTGTTATCGGCACGGCGTGAACTCGTTCCTGAGACGATAAGGAAATCTCCGGCGCGCTTGACATGCGGATAATTTCCGCGCGGCCTGGCCTTACCCTCAACCAGTTTGCTTTCAATCTTGGCCATGGTTTGCAATGCAGCAACTCAGAGCCGGATACAAATGTTATTCAGCTCGGAATAAAAATTTAGCGAGTGCATCCCGCCTTCGCGGCCTATGCCCGACAATCCCACGCCACCGAAGGGTGTTCGCAAATCACGCAGGAACCAGCAGTTCACCCAAGTGATGCCGACATTCATCTGCTGTGCCACACGATGGCCGCGTTTCAGGTCAGTGGTCCAGATCGAAGCTGCCAGACCGTACTTCGTGTCGTTCGCCATGTTCACCACTTCTTCCTCGCTGTCGAAAGGAGTCACATGGCACACGGGCCCGAAGATTTCTTCACGGACGCAACGCGCCGACTCCGAAAGTCCAGTATAGATCGTGGGCTGCACGTAGAAGCCGTTGTCTTGGGAATTGCCGAAGGTTGGAATGCCGCCGCCCGTGACAAGGGTCGCGCCTTCCTCTCTGGCCAGATGGTAATACGAAAGAACTTTTTCGCGGTGCTGCGCGGAAATTAGCGGGCCCAGTTGTGTAGTTTTTTCCAGCGGCGAGCCCATTTGAAGGCTCTCCGTATTACTTTTCAATGCCGCGATAAAGCGCTCGAAGATCGGACGCTGCACATAGACGCGCTCAGTACAGAGGCAAACCTGGCCGGTGTTGAGGAATGCGGCGTCCGCGATTCCGCTGACGGCTTCATCGAATTCGCAATCGGCAAAGATAACCGCCGCGTTCTTGCCGCCGAGTTCAAACGAGACGGGCTTTATGGAGGCGGCCGCCGTCTTCATGATCGCCGCTCCAGTCTGCGATTCTCCAGTGAAGGTGACTGCGTTTACATCGGGATGCTGTGTGAGGAATTCTCCGGCTGAATCCGGACCGAAACCGTGCACCACGTTGTAGACTCCGTCGGGAATTCCCGCCTGCTGCATCGCTTCCGCAAGCAAGGTCGCCGTTGCAGGAGTTTCTTCGGATGGCTTCACGACCACGGCATTGCCGCACGCCAGCGCAGGCGCGACTTTCCAAGTAAGCAGAAGGAGAGGAAGATTCCACGGAGTGATGATCCCCACTACGCCGAGCGGCTTGCGAACGGCATAGTTCAGCGCATTCTTGCCGTCGGGAGTTTCAGTCTGGAAAGATTCAAGGCCGGCAGCCTTGATCATGTCAGCGAAAGTGCGAAAATTCGCGGCGGCACGGGGAATATCGACTCGCGAGGCGAGCGTGATGGGCTTTCCTGTGTCGGCAACTTCTGCGGCAACCAAGCAGTCGAAGCGCGCTTCGATCGCATCGGCGATCTTGTGAAGCAGCGCTGCTCGTTCGCGGATGCCGACTCTTCCCCATTGGCCTCTCAGGGCCGTGCGCGCCGCCTGGACCGCCGCGTCCACCTGGTCGCTATCGGCTTCGGCGACCTGAGCGATGACTGTGCCATCGGCGGGATTTACGTCGGCGAACTCGCGATTGCCGGGAACGAATCTTCCGTCGATGTAGTTTTGGATTGTTTTCACTGCTGTGGACCCTGCGCATCGTAACAGTCCCGTAAGACCGGGGGCAATGCCATGCGCACTTCAGTTTTTGAGTTCTTTAAGATACCGCTGCAATGCATCTTTCCAGTCAGGCATTTCAATGCCATATCGGTAAAGACTTGCCGGCGAGAGCACCGAATACGTCGGACGCGGCGCTGGACGAGCCATCTGCGCGCTTCTGACTGGTTTCACTTCTGTAGAAAGTCCGGCTCGCGCAACAATTTCCCGTGCAAATTCAAACCATGAGCAATCAGAGGAGTTGGTTACATGAACAATTCCGCTGGCGTTCGCGCGGCAAAGGCGACTAATTGCCATCGCAAGATCAACAGAATATGTCGGGCACCCGCGCTGATCGTTGACCACATCAAGGGCGGGGCGCACGGCGGCCAGCTTCAGAATCGTGTCGGGAAAGCATTTGCCGCCGGCGCCGAAAAGCCAGGAGGTTCGCGCGATGCAACAATCAGGAAGGATTTCGAGCAATCGCACTTCGGCCTCTGCCTTGGTGCGCCCGTAAACGCTTTGCGGATTGCGCGGATCGCCCGTCTCGTAGGGAGATGTTTTTTTTCCGTCAAATACGTAGTCCGAACTCAGAAAGAGGAGCTTCGCGCCTGACGTCTTCGCGGCCTGCGCTACGTTCGCCGCGCCCTCGCGATTCACCGCAAAAGCCAACTCCGAGTTGCTCTCGCAGCCGTCGACGTCGGTGTAAGCCGCCGCAAGAACGATCCAGTCCGGCTGAGACTGTTCGACAACCCGTTGGATTTTGGAAGCGTCGCGAATGTCGGCGTCACGCGACCCAAGGCCGCGGACGTCATCGTCTTTCCACTCGCGCAACAGCGCCTTACCGAGCAAGCCGGTAGCGCCAACAATCAACACCTTCATGCAGGTCGGTTCCTGTAGCTATTGAAAGGTTTCAGCATCGCGGAAGGAAGTTCCGCGCTGATCTTTCGCGGACACGGTGGGCTCGCCGTCCAACGCCCAATCAACGTTCAGATCGGGATCGTTCCATGCGAGCGTGCGCTCATGTTCGGGCGCGTAGTAGTCGGTGGTTTTGTAGAGCACATGCGCAGATTCGGAAATGACGCGGAAGCCATGAGCGAAGCCGGCGGGAATCCACATCATCTTCTTATTGCTGCCCGAAAGGCGCACCGCGTCCCACTTTCCAAAGCTCGGAGAACTGCGGCGCAGGTCTACAGCGACGTCGAGAATTTCTCCCTGCGCCACGCGTACCAGCTTTCCCTGCGCATGCTCAATCTGGTAGTGAAGCCCGCGTAGAACGTTGCGCATCGAGTAGGAATGATTGTCCTGCACAAATCGATCTTTGATTCCCAGTTCCACGAACACTTTTTCGCTGTAGCTTTCCAGAAAGAACCCGCGCTCGTCGCCGAAGACTCTCGGTTCGAGCACGAAGACGCCCGGCAGGGTGGTCGGAATTTTCAGGATCGATTCCATGGCAAACTGGGGGACTGCTAACGCGTTCATCAGAATACCCTCTCTCGCAGCAACTGGAGCAAGTACGCGCCGTAGCTGCTGCTTTTCATCGTTGTGCCGATCTTTTCGACTTGTGTAGCGCTGATGTAGCCGGAGCGGTAGGCAATTTCTTCGGGACATGCGACCATCAATCCCTGGCGCTTTTCAATCGCCTGAATGTAAAGGGCGGCATCCATCAGCGACTCGTGCGTGCCGGTATCGAGCCACGCCATGCCGCGTCCCATTACCACAACTTCGAGTTGTCCCTTCTTCAGATAGGCCTGGTTCACGTCGGTGATTTCCAGTTCCCCGCGCGCGCTGGGCTTAAGCGATTTCGCAATTTCGACGACTTGACTGTCGTAAAAATACAGTCCGGTGACGGCATAGCGCGATTTCGGCTGCTTCGGCTTCTCTTCGATGCTGAGCGCGCGTCCCTTGGCGTCGAACTCGACGACGCCGTAACGCTCAGGATCGAATACCGGATAGGCGAAGACCCTTGCTCCTTGCGCCTTTTCAGACGAATCGCGCAGGTCTTTTGCGAGGTCGTGGCCATAGAAAATATTGTCACCCAACACCAGGGCACACGGACCCGTTCCAATGAACTTCTCGGCAAGAATGAATGCTTGTGCAATCCCTTCGGGTCGTGGCTGTGCTCTGTATTGCAACTGAATCCCGAATTGGCTCCCATCGCGCAGCAGTCCTTCAAACTTCGGAAGATCATCGGGCGTCGAGATGATCAGAATCTCGCGAATTCCCGCCAGCATTAGCGTGCACAGAGGGTAATAGATCATCGGCTTGTTGTAGACGGGCAGCAGGCTCTTGCCCATGGCCTGCGTCACGGGATAGAGTCGCGTGCCCGATCCGCCCGCGAGTATGATGCCTCTGTAGCATGTGCTTGCTTTCGTCATTTCAATCTTTTCGTGCTTAGTCCTTCATGCTTTTACTACACCGAATAATGAGTCGCGATCCATTCGCGATAGCTGCCGCTGGTCACATTTCGCACCCACGCATCATTTTCGAGATACCAGCGCACGGTCTTGCGCAGACCTGTTTCAAACGTTTCCTTCGGCTTCCATCCGAGTTCGCGTTCAATTTTGCGTGCATCGATCGCATAGCGGCGATCGTGGCCTGGACGGTCTTTTACAAATGTAATCAAATCCCGTCGCGATAAACCTGCACGGGGCGCAATCTCATCCACCAAATCGCAGATCAACTGCACGATCTCAATGTTCGGTTTCTCGTTCCAGCCGCCGATGTTGTAGGTTTCGCCGGGCCGTCCATTGCGCAGCACGGTGCCGAGCGCCTCGCAGTGATCTTCCACATAGAGCCAGTCGCGGACGTTTTTGCCGTCGCCATATAACGGCAGCGGCTTGCCATCGCGGGCATTCAGGATCATCAGCGGAATCAACTTTTCGGGAAACTGGAAGCGGCCATAATTGTTGGAGCAATTCGTGGTAAGCGTCGGCAATCCATAAGTGTGATGATAGGCGCGGACTAGGTGATCCGAACTGGCTTTCGACGCGGCATACGGGCTATTTGGCGCATATGGCGTCGCCTCACAAAACTGAGGATCGCCCGGCCCAAGAGACCCGTAAACCTCGTCAGTCGAAACGTGTAGAAAGCGGAAGTTTTTTCTGTCCGAATCGGGCAAAATTTCCCAGTAGGCGCGCACTTCTTCCAACAAAGCGAAAGTCCCGTCGACATTGGTGCGAACAAAATCCTCGGGCCCGCGGATCGAACGATCCACATGGCTTTCGGCTGCAAAGTGAATAATGGCATCCGGCCGATGTTTCTTGAGTAACGCGGCAACGCCAGCGCGATTTCCAATGTCTTCGTGAACGAACTGGTAGCGCCAGTTGTCCGCAACCTCCGCAAGATTGTGGAGATTGCCAGCATAGGTCAGCTTATCGAGATTGAGGACGGAAGTGGTCCCTTCCCGCATTTCACGCAGGATGAAGTTCGACCCGATAAACCCCGCTCCGCCGGTGACGAGAATGCGATCTTGCATGTACGAACAGTGCCACTGGCTGTAACACCCGCAGCGGCCAAGTTCCTCGATTGTAATAAAAAATAAGAAAGGACGGGCTTGGCCCGTCCATGACCAGTGCTTGAGCGCCGAAATTTAGACCACTCTGCGTTCTGCGCTCCCCTGGGGAAGGGTTGCCACGCGAGCGTTGGGCTTCTTTGCCGCTGAACCCTCCGCTTTCCGCTCCGCAATCTTGAAGTAGGCGCTCTCGATCTCTTCGGCAATCGCCTGCCATTGATATTCCTGAGCGATGCGTTTTCTGGCCGTTCGACCTGCCGCTTCGCGCGCTGCCGGATTAGCGATCAGGAAGCGCAAACGCTCGGCTAGGTCCTTTGCATCGCCTCGCTTGAACAGGAAGCCTGCGCCTTCGACAGGTTCACGGTTTTCGGGAACGTCGCTGGCCAGCACGCACAGGCCGGCTCCCATGGCATCGAGCAGCGCCAGCGAGAGACCCTCGAGATCGGAGGGCAAAACGAACATCATGGCGTTGGTAAGCAGTTCGTCGAGAGTTTCTCCCGAGACCCAATCGAGCATAAGAATCCGCTCGCTGGCATGGTTCTTTAATTCGCGGCTGTAGTCGTCGCAATAGCTCGAAGCACCGGCCAGGACGAGTTTCACGTCAACTCCAATTTGGGATTCAATTCGCTCGAAGGCCTCGATAAGCAAATGACAGTTTTTCTCTGGCGAGAACCTTCCTAGGAACAAGATGTATTTCCCCGGTTCGAGCCCCCATTCGAAAATCTTGCGCGGCTCGGTTCGCGCGCGCAGCAAGCCGCCGTTGGGAACGTAGAGGGCCTCAACCCCGTGCACTTCGCGGTAATGCTGTTGCAGCGTGCGGGAGACGACCATCGTTCCGTTCGGGAGTCGCGCCGAAGCCCGTTCTCCCAGCCGCAATACCGCCGAGGCGAAGCCACTCCACTTTTTGCGCTGCCAATCCAGGCCTTGAACGGTCACTCCGGTCTTAGCGCCGGCGATCCGGGGAATAAACGAGAATAACGCCGGGCCCAGCGCGTGATAGTGAACCACGTCGTAGCGCTGCGTGAGAGCATGCGCTGTGCTGAGCAACGTATGAACGAGGGTCTCCAGGTGCTTCGACCGGATGGTTGGCAGCCGTACCAAACGCATGCCATTGTGCTCGGGAACGGCGGGAGTGAAATAGTTTCGGCAATAAATCGAGACTTCGTGGCCCATTGCGGCGAGCCGTTTGCCAACCTCCTCGTAATAAGTTTCGATTCCGCTGTACTTCGAGATCACTCCGCGTCCGCCGATGAACGCGATCCTCAGCCTTGGGCTTTTGAAGGAAGCGCCGACATGCTGATCTGGGGCCGATGCTTTACGGGAAAGCCCGCTTAAAAGTTTTCTCATCGTTGGTGCGCTCCTCCTCAAGCTCTCCTTTTGCCTGCACAGCTTTTCATAGACATCCAACAGCTTCTCGTAGTGTGTTTCCGGTGTGTAGTTCGCGCGAACTAATTCCCATCCGACGCAGCCCATCGTTTCCGGCAGTTGCGGATTTGAAACGAGCCCTTGAATGGATGAGACCAACTCATCCACATTTCCGCAGCGGTACAGCAGACCGGTTTCGCCGTGATGCACCAACTCGCGCCTCGATCCGGTGTCGGAAGCAATGACGGCGCGGCCCTGCGCGTAAGATTCAAGGATCGTTTTGCCGAATGTCTCGTAAGCGTGTGAGGGCATCAACGTGCACAGCGATTGTTTAATAAGGGCGTCGCGCTGTGCCGCTCCTATATGCCCGAGGAACTCTACGTTAGAAAGCCTCAGTGAAGTGGCCAACTGCTGAAGCGCGGGCCGTTGCGGCCCGTCGCCGGCGATCACCAGGCGCATCTGCGGAAGCTGGTCCATGGCGTACAGCAGATCGCCGACGCCCTTTTCTGCCGAGAGCCTGCCAAAGTAGAGCAGCGGGCCGCCTTTCGGCGATGGTTGCGGGGCTTCATGAACATGCTGGAAGTGTGAGAGGACTTCAAACTTGCCGCCGTCCCACCCGTGTTCGACGAATTTGTCTCGTACAAAACGGCTCGGCGACAGAAACAGATTCACGCACCTCTTATAGGTATCAAGCCAGCGGTGAACGTAGGCCTCAGCCGCCAGTACCGTGCGCGCACCTGTTCCCGGATAACAATGCGCGAACAAGACATGCCAGAACGCGCCGCCTTTGCACGCCTCGCAGGCTTCTCCCTGCTTGACCAGGTTGTAGCTGGGGCAGAGCAGCTTGAAATCATTGATGTGGTACAGCACGGGGATGCCCTGCGCCTTCAATTCCCACAGGATCGAAGGAGAAAGGTGGTGATAGATGTTGCGCACATGAGCTACGTCAGGCCGGAAGCTGTGAATCACGGCACGGATCTTATTGCGCGACTCAGTCGAGTAGACGGCATGCGCGGCTTGCCTCGCCTGCTGCCAGATTCCAGCGCTTCCTTTGAAATCGATATGGGACACGAGTTGCTGACCGGCGATTTCTTCGCCTGGCTCGGCCGCCATGGAAAACAGCGCGACTTCGTGGCCGCGTGAGCGCAGCAGGTCCATCAATTCGAAGAGATACACTTCGGTCCCACTAAAGGGATAGTTATATTTGTTGCAGAACAAAATTCTCATCGGCAACACTCGCGCTTCGCGGCGAAATCCTCCTTAGAAACATGTCAGCAAACGAATCCAGGTTTTTGGCGCGGTTAAAGTTATGGCGGACCTGCGTCTGCGCGCCGTGCCTGATCCAGTCAAGTACCCTGGCAGCAGATCGCGCATAGGGATCGAACCGATTCAGCGGGGGACCGCTCCGCGCCCGCACGAGCGAGTGAATGAACAGCAAACGGTCCACAAAGTCACTCATCGAGCCGGCCTGGTACAGAAATCCCGTCTTGCCGCGGACCACGAGCTCTGGGATCCCGGTGATCGCAGGCGCAAGAACGATCCGGCCTCGTGCCATCGCTTCCATCAGCACAAGCGGGAGGCCCTCGCTTTCGCTGGTCAGGACTACTACATCGGCGCGGCCGTAGAGCGAGTCCATTTGCTCGTGCTCGACGTGACCCAGCAGGGTGATGCGGTCGTCAAGGCCAGCGTTGCGAATCATGGATTCCAATCGCCGCCGTTCTTGTCCCTCACCTGCGATGAAACATTCGAATGGCACATCGAGCGAGCGCAGGTGAGCACAAGCGCGCACCAGAAAGGCGTGGTTCTTCACAGCATGGAGACGTCCGACCGCAACGAGTGTGAAAGGATCAGACTGCGACCTTCGTTTCGCCGGCGGAAGCGCAAGGACCGCAGGAGCGTCTACACCGAGGCGCGCTACCAATATCTTCGCGGGATCAACGCCGGGATAGTGCTGAAGAATGTAGCGGCGATTGAACTCCGAAACAGTCAGGCAGAATGCGCAGTTCTGGAGCTTGACGTCCAAATAAGCGCCGTGCAACAGCACGTCCGACCCGTGCAACGTCATGCTGAAGTCAATGCCGAGCAGGCGGCCAGCCGTCATGGCGATCCACGACCCGAAATATCCGTGATGAACGTGGACGTGATCCACGCCGAGGCTCTTCAGCTGCACCGCATAGCAGGCTCCCAGAAATGTGTGCGCCAGTGCCTTAAGTCGCTGCCACGGACCTTCCTTTCCCCCAAACACAGTGCGGACAATTATTGGGACGATGAGAGGAAATCTCCAGAGGCACATCAGGATTGCCTGCAAAGCAGCGATGCCATTTGTGCTTTGTATCGTTACATCCGGCGACTTGTCGGCACGGTAGTTTGTTTGGCTTCTCACGCTGCCGGAAATCACGCGAACTCCACGCCTGCGCAACTCGGCGATCTCCTGGCCGACATAAGGCTCGACGGCGCTTGGAAACTGGTTCGCCAGATAAGCCACGGTCAGCATGGCAACGCGGCCTCCGCGCGCCTTCGTTGGGCCGCAAGCATTCCAGCTAGAGTAAACAGGAGCCCATTTACGAATTGGTAGCTCATCACCACAACCGTGGCATTGAGCCAGTACACGGCCAGCAGAATTGGCCAAAGGCGATGGAATGAATGGTCGAGAAGCCCGTTTTTTTCGCGTGGAGATATGGCCCCGCGGCCAAGGCGGAACATCTCCCACATCAACCACAAGTAGAGAGCGAGGCCGGGCGCGCCAAGCTCGACCATCAATTCCAGATAAGTGTTGTGCGGATAAAGTGTTTTTTCCCGATATCCACTGACATGTCGTGGGAGCTCATCCGGCATCCGATGAAATCCCCAGCCCAGCCACGGCCTTTCAAGAAACATCTCCCATCCGCCGGTATAGACGGCCTCGCGGTAGTCAATGGGGCCACGCTCTTGGAAGCGAGCGGCAAGCGTTGAACCGAGATCCGTTGAACTAAAAGCGATCGCCAGCAGAAGCGCAAGCACCGCCCCTCCAGCCATGCACATTTTCCAGAGGCGCCGACTGCCTGAGAGAAAAAGCAGGGCGACGAGCGTGCCTGCAAATGAAAGCCATACGGCGCGGGTCATCGTCGCAAGAATCGCGATCGGAACCGAGGCCAAAAGCAACAGCATTGCGGCTCCCCGCGCAGTGCGCCGCCGGTAGGCATGCAGGGCAAGAATCCCCAGCAGGTTGAGCGACACGCCGTTGGCCACGGCTTGCAGAAATGGGCCGCGCGCGCGGTCCGCATGAAAGCCCAGGCTTTCGTCCAGAATAAAGCGCGGGAAGATCAGAAAATTCGCTCCCGCAAAGAATGAGATGGCCATGAGACTGAGATAAGCGAGCACTACGATCGCAAAGATTTCAAACTTACGCAGGCTGCGTTCATCCGTGAATACGTGCATCGCGAGATGAAACAGTACAAACGGGACGATGAATTTGGCCCCCAGCACGCTCCACGCTTCCCCATCGAACGGCTGAGTCACCAGGCTTATCAGCGCGAGCAAGGTCAATCCCAGCATCGGCCATGTCGCACGTTCGAAGACCCACCAGGGCTGCCGCATCGTAAGGGCCCTTGCACCCACCCCTACGATGAGAAGGGCGAAGGCCAAACGGTCAATTTCGAAAAACTGCACATCGGGGGGCCGCAACAGCATCGCAGTCAGTGCGGCGATGAAAAGAAGCGAGGGCGCGGCAATCAGAAGCTGGACGGGCCGAAGAAGTGCCTTCGTCGCCGCGGTAGCGACATCCTCCCAGGGCCGCGCCGGGATAGCAATTCGCACAGATGCCGCCATTATTCCCCGCTCCCGGATGCAACCTCGACGAAAGTCCGCAGCAGAATCCTGAAGTCGAGCCCCAGGCTCCAGCTGCGGATGTATTCCAGATCCAGTTCCAGCCCACGGCAGAACGAAGGATCACGCCGCGCCGTCACCTGCCACAATCCGGTGATGCCCGGGGTGACGTCCAGCCGCGCGTGATGTTCCGTTTCGTATCCGGCAACGTCGTCCACCGGATGCGGCCGCGGCCCGACGAGGCTCATCTCGCCTTTCACCACATTCCAAAGCTGCGGCAACTCATCGAGACTGTAACGACGCAGATAGCCGCCGAGACGAGTGATCCGCGGGTCGCCCGCGATTTTGAAAAACGGCCCGCGGCGTTGGTTATTGCGGCGCAGGCACGCTTTCAACTCGTCGGCATTCTTGACCATGGTCCGGAACTTGTAGCATCGGAAAAGTCTGCCTTTGCGTCCAGCGCGGTGAGCGCAATAAAGAACCGGTCCGGGCGAATCCAGCTTGATGAGCAGTGCGATCATTGCCAGCGCCGGCAACAAAATGACCGCCGCACTGGCCGCTCCCACCACATCGAGTGCTCGTTTCAACAACAGCGCCGGATTTTCACGAGATGTCCTATGTGCAAACAGGACGCGGCGCGCATCCTGTTGCACAGGATTGAAAAGACTAGAAGCCATGTTGCCCCCGTATTAGCCCGAGCTCCTGAATCGATCACGAAATAAAATCAGCCCTACAACCTGCGATAAATTCCCGCTGGGATCGGAAATTCGCGTTCGCTTAGTACAGTCCCCAAAAGCCGCACGTGCGCCTGCTCTAAACGCTGTTTGATCCTGCGCGCCGTAGCTCGCCTCGTGCTTTGCGCTGACAGCACCAGGATGATTCCGTCGGCAAATTGCGCCATCGCGAGCGCTTCGCCTGATTCTTCGGCGGATTGCGCGGCCACAATCGAGTACTCGAACTCGCGGCGGATTTCTCCGAGGTACGAGTCCGCCGCGGAAGCGGGTGCGCAATCCAGGTGACCCTGCCTCGCAGGTAACACCCACACATTGCTGCGGAGATGCGACGCAATCTGATGCAGCGGAGCCGCAGAGTTTTTATCGACTCGTCCGACGAATTCGGGATTGTGAGTGTCGTCCCGCACGATCTGCGCGTACCCGCCGAGAACTGCGATATCGCCGAGAGTTTCGAGGGCCAGGGTTTCGGCGACCGACATGCACAAGCCGCGCACATCGGTGGATGCATCTACCGCTGCAAAGATGACCTGCCGCACTGGCCGCGGCGCGCTGGCGGAGAAAACCATCCTGACAAGGCCGCGAATCTGCTCACGCGCGAACTTTTCCACATTCCATACGCCCGCACCTCGCCGGATTGATGCTTTGGGAAAATCCTCTTCCCACTCCGCCGCACCCGCGTGCCCGGCAAAGCCGAGATGGCCGATACCCAGTACTCCTTCGCTCATGCTGTGAGCCTCCCTCGAACCGACCTTGGCAGCGATGCCAGCACCGGTGCATTCAGATACATGAGTACTTCGTCGGGATTGCGAAACGCCGTGTTGAGATAGTCCGCCGTGAACGCGGCGCCAGTGCCCACTCCTCCTGCGGCCACGAGCCCCAAGGCAACGACCATCCATGCGGACCACACCGGCAGAGCAGGAGCGACCGGTTGCTCGGCGATCGCCACATTGACGATTCCCCGCTTGTCGAGCGCGTCCGCCATGCGTGCTTCTTCCTGCTTCTTCACATAGAGCAAATGGTTCTCTTCCGCCGCCTTCTCATCGGCGATGAGCTCTTCCTGAGTGACGGCATCGTCCCCGAGCCGGGCCGACATTTCGCGATACGCGGAGGCCTGGGCCCTGGTCGCGGCTTCTCGGGCGTTGAGTCCTTTCAGCTGCACTTGCGCGCGCTGCAACTCCGATTTTGCCCACTCGAACTGCGGATTCTTATCGGTGGTTTCGTCGCGGACAGGAGCCGCGCTCTCGCCGGCGATTGCGGCCTGGGCCTGCGCGATCTGCTGGTCAACCTCTCTCACTAAGCGGTGCGTAGGTTCAAACTTGGTCAGTAACTGTGTTCTCTTGAGTTGCAGGTCGAGCAGGCTGGACTTGTCAGCCTTGAGCAATTCGGGATTGTCGGCAGTGTGGACCTGCGTTGTCGTTCGTTCAGGCAATCTGGAGAGTTGGTCCGCGAGCACTTGGATTCTTTGCTGAGTTTCGGCGAGATCAATTTTCGCCTGCCGGGCAGAAATGTCCAGTTCGCTCAGCTTTTCCAGGGCAAGGTCACGCTGTTGCGCTGCTGAGACGACCCCATGCCCGGCCGTGAATTGAAGAAGCCGTTGTTTCGCGTCTTCCAGTTGCTGTTTCGATTCGGCGGCCTGCTGTTCGAAAAAATGAGACTCTCCATCCGGCCGATGAACTGCCATATGTTTTTCGAGATACACGGCCGCTAGTGAATGCAAGACCTTTGCGGCCACCTGCGGGTCGGGGGACGAATAGTCGATCGCAATCAGGTTGGTTTTCTTCACTGGTTCAACCCTGATCTTTCGAGCGAGGCGCCGTGCCCTCCGCTCGACGTCCTCCGCGCGGCTTTCTCCGGAATACAGAATGTGTAGCCAGTCACGGCCGCCGGCGCCGGTTTCCTCTACTACCGTCCGCATGACTTCGTCGTCGCGCAGCAACTCGACCTCAGAGTTTAGGTCTTCTTCGGTAGTGGCGATCCGCGTCAAGTCCAATGGGGCGTTCTCTCCGGCGGTAATCGGCGCGTCCGCGCGCCCGCGGCGTACAAGGACTTTCATCTTTGCCTGATAGGTTGTTCCGAAAACGGCATAGAGCACCGCCGCCACAAAAATCACGACGAAAGCCCCAACGAAGACCCTTCGCTGCCGGAACAACACCATCGCCAGTTCACGAGCGGTTGGCGTGGTTGGCTGGATCCAGCCGCGAATTAGGTCTTCGTCTGCCATGCGAGCGAGGGAAGCGTATTCAAAAATTTGTGGAATTTATGTACGCGCCCAGCGAAGGCTTTGCCAGATAGCGCGCGATCTTCGAGATTGCATTCTGCGGCACAAAAACCATGTCCCCCGGCCGCAGATGTGGATCTTCTTTCAAATTTCTGTCGTTCAACATTTTCTTTAGATCGAGCAGCCGCGCTTCGACCAGGTCATCGTTCACGTGCCGGAACAGCACGACCTGCGAATGCTTCGCCTGCGGCGTGAAGCCTCCGGCGATCTGGACCGCCTCGATCACCGTCGTATCGGTCCGCAGTTCATACTTGCCGGGGCGGCCAACCTCGCCTCCGACGATGAACGAAGGCCGATCGAAATCCTTGAGGGCGACCGCAACCTCTGGATCGTGCAGATAGCCCGTGTAGGCCTTTCTCACAGCCTGGCTGAACGCCTCGAGGTCGAGCCCCTGCGCATAGACCAGCCCTGCATCTTTCAGCATCACGTAGCCGTCGGGCTGAACGGTCAAGCTCTGGTTGAATTCGGGCGCGACCGTGAAACTGATATCGACCACATCGCTGGGACGCAACCGGTAGAGCGGATGGCGCTGCCCTCCGAGCATGGAGTTTCCCTGGCCATCCACTCCTCCGGGTTTTGCCGCCGTGGTGCGACTCTCCGACCCTGCTCCGGTTAAGCCGGACCGGGAAGTCTTCTCTTCTCCGCCCAGGTCTGCCCTTGCCTCCTGAGCGAACGTGGCGCAACAAAAATCGGCGAACAGCAGTCCAGCGGCTATGAATGGGACGAATATGAAAGCTCGCTTCATTTCTGTGGGCCGCCTGACTTGCACTGGAAAGTTAAGTCCATTGCACGCGTCCGCCAAGGCATTGGAAGTTGTGTCCACGAAAGTAGAATGGCGTCCGCTTATGGGAAAAGCGCTTTTCTCTTTAAATCGGAGGAGTTCTTACGGATGTGGCCTGCTTGCGGATCTTGGAGTGGAACTCTTCGGCCTACCTACAAAAGTGGACTTGCATGTTCGGCATATCACATGATTTCGGACGGATACTCGCTCGAAAGTTTGAAACTAGAAATTCCGCCTTGCCTCGCCCGGCCCGTCTGAATCCCCTGCTGCTGGCGGCACGTGGGGGAATCACACCCTTAGCGAGGCCTGGAATTGCGATGGTGTCAAGCAGGAGGTGAAATCGGAACCACGGCCAAGTTTCCAACAGTCACGCCTGTTAACAACAGTTGCGGCAGTGCCAGAACGCCGATTCCCATTTTGAAATCGCCAGTCCGATTTTCTGCTGACTTTCCTTGAGAAGTCTCCCACCCGCTCCCTACAATCGCGGGCATCGCTTTTCTGGCCGAATGAACGGAGTGCTAAATGATCTCGTCCGCCGCTTCGAACGTCATCGGAGTTCTGGTCGCCGACTCGAACCGCATGCAGGCGCAGTTGCTGACGAACGCCCTGCGCCGCAGGCCGGAGTTCGAGGTCGCGAGCTGCCCGGCGGAGATCACGTCTATCCTTCAATCGGTCGCCTCCACACTTCCGCGCGTAGCGCTGGTTACTTTAAATCCGGGTACCATTTCACAAACGGTAGTAACACTGCGCAACTTTCATCTTTCGCATCCCGGGATCGCGAAGGTCCTGCTCGTTGACTCCTGTGATCGCGAACTCGTGATTAGCGCATTCCGCTCGGGCACACGCGGCATCTTTCCCATTACCGATGCCGATTTGCGCCAGCTCTGCAAGTGCATCCTGCGGGTTGCCGCCGGACAAATCTGGGCCAACACCGAGCAGCTGAACTACATCATGGACGCGATCTCGGAAGTTCCTTCGATGCGCGTACTAAATACCAAAGGAGCCAGTTTGCTCACGCCGCGTGAGGAACAGGTTGTCGCCCTGGTCGTCGAGGGGATGGGAAACCGCCTGATCGCCCGCGAACTTAACCTGAGCGAGCATACGATCAAGAAATATTTGTTCCGCATCTTCGAAAAGCTCGGTATTTCCAGCCGCGTCGAACTGGTGCTCTACGCGTTAAGCAACGGGGAACCCCGCCACGCCGAGTGGATCGCGGCGGGCCAGATTCCTCCCGTCGCCTGAATCAACAATTGACAACTAGCTCGGAGTCCGATATAACGGAGTCCGACTTATGACGGACAATTCTCACAGCCGTCTGCCACGCCCTCCCGCTGCCTTGCATATCCTGCTGGCCCTTGCTGGACAAGACCTTCACGGCTACGCGATCATGCAGGATGTCGCGCGGCAATCGGAGGGCAAATATAAGCTCGGCCCTGGCACGCTCTACGACAACCTTCAGAAATTGATCCGGCGGGGCTGGGTGGAGGAACTCGGTAATCGCCCGGATGACGATGATCCACGCCGCCGCTATTACCGTCTCACTTCAGTTGGGCGAAGTGTGCTCAGCGCCGAAACCGACCGCCTCGCCGGCGTCGTTCGCGAGGCGCGGCTTCGTCTGCAAACCGTCAAGCCGCGGAGGTCCTGAATGCCGCGAAATCTGTATCGTTGTCTTCTTCGCCTGCATCCGCCGGCGTTTCGCGCGCGCTTCAGTGACGAAATGCTTTCAATCTACGACTGCACGGAGCGCCCGCTCTCTGCTTTCGGGCTGCTGTGCGATGCGATCGCATCTCTTGTTCGGCAGTGGACCTTGCGTGCGGATTTCTGGCACGAACTGCCGCCTGCGCCTTCGCAACCGGCCGCCGACGGGGTTCCGTCCTTTCATATCATCGCTCCCTTTCGTCCGCGCAGTTCCGCTGTGATCCATGGACTCGTACTCTCTGCCGCTCTTTTCTGCGTAACCTGCTTCGCAATCAAGTACAGCTGGATTCACGTGCTGCACGTTCACATCAGCGAGCTTGAACGCGAAGGCCCGGCGCCAGCACAACCAAGCGTGAGCCGGAATGATTTTCGCGGACTCGCTCCCGAGCCGCCGCGAAATGACTTCGCGGCATTTACAGCCTCAGATCCGTCGTCGCCATCGCGCAATCTGTTAGAACATGAGCGCAACACTGCGGTCGCGACGCCAACACCGGAGCGCTCATTTACCCCGAATGCGGGATCTCCCAAGGAATCTCAACCTTTGCCGGGATCGACAGCGAAGAATGCAGCGTCGTTAGTTCCTGCCCCAGCGCCCCGTTCGTCCCACGACACGCAGAAGCAGGCCGCCGCCGGAAGAGTTGAGTCCCCACCGAAACGAATAGATTCCGCACTTGACCCGGCGAAAGGTTCGCCAAGGCCTTCTACGCCAACTGCCGAAAATACAGAGCCCCAAGCCGCAACGCACGGCATCTCCCTCGACGCACCATCGCGCCACCGCGTGATCGCCGGAGCGATCGCAAACTTGAATCAGTACTATGTCTACCCTGAAGTCGCCGACAAGATGTCCCACGTGCTGCTGGCCAATGAGGCAAGTGGCGAGGACAATGCCACGACGGATGGGCCTTCCCTTGCTGATCTGCTGACAAGGCAAATGCGCGACATCAGTCACGACAAGCACCTGGCCGTCATCTACAGCCAGGTCAGAACTCCAGATGAATCTGGACCTACACCGGGGGATCTTGTCCGGTATCGCAGCGACATGCTGGCAAACAACTGTACGTTCGAAAAGATTGAAGTTCTGCCTCACAACATCGGCTATCTGAAGCTGAACTCCTTTCCCAATCCTTCCATCTGCCAATCAACGGCGGCCAGCGCGATGGACCGTCTGTCAAAAACGGACGCGATCATCTTCGACCTGCGCACTAACCACGGCGGCGATCCGAAGATGGTCGCCTTTATTGCGTCGTATTTGTTCGCTCGACCGACACACTTGAACGATTTGTACAATCGGGCGAGGAACACGACGCAGGAGTCATGGACCATTTCGCCAATACCAGGGAACGAACTGGCGGATAAACCGGCATTTGTTTTGACCTCGCCCTCAACATTTTCCGGCGCAGAGGAGTTCGCTTACGACCTTAAAATGCTGAAACGCGCCACGATTGTGGGAGAAACGACAGCGGGCGGCTCTCACATGGCAAGCCGATATCGCATCGACGACCATTTCATGATGATGCTTCCAGATACCCGGCCGATCAATCCAATCTCGAAGACCGACTGGGAAGGAAGTGGTGTCGAGCCGGATGTGAAGGTGAACGCTAGCGACGCGCTGGTAATGGCAGAGAAACTGGCTGAAACAAAGTTACACAAGAAGTAGCGATGCTGAGGCAGGACCAAGTGAATTCTGGCGGATTTCTCCGAGACTCCGAAATTGAAATCGCACGCCGCGCCACTGTATAACTTTGGGCGACGTCCTTGTCTTCGCTCTCTTGTCCCAGGCCGCGCCCAATCCGTCTCCCGCAAAACCTCGCCGCTGGAGTATCGTCGCGGCCGGACTGCTCCTGCTGGCACTCGCATTGGTCGTCATCTACACCAGCCGCGCCGCATTCTCGAGTCCGCTTGCGCTCGTAGTCGTCGCGGCAATCGGACTGGCGGCGCTACTGTTACAGCTTCGACTCCGCAAGGACCTGGGCAGCCTCGTTCACGCTCCTCTGTGGCTCAACGCGATTGGACTTCTTTTCGCTCTTGCCGCTGTTTTTGCAGACCATCTCCGCCTCAGCACAGGCGTAATGGCGATTTCGGCGCTGGGCGCTGTCATTTGCTTCGGACTCAGCGGGACGAAGGTAATTCACACGCTGCGGAAGAGAAAGTAGGACGGCCGTCGCACCGCGCGCCCCTACTATGAAAATGGGTGCGCCGTCCTCCTCCCGCGTTCTTTGGGGAAGTGTGCCCTGAGCGAAGCCGAAGCGGGGATTTTGACTTCCGGCCGCTCGAAGGAAAATAAACGGTCGACGCCTAACATCAGGGCTTGAATTCCACCGCAAGGGTGGTCTCTGCCGTAACTGCTTTGCCATTCACCCGATAAGGATCGAACTTCCACCAGCGCAATGAGTCCACCGCGGCCTGAGCGAGAACATCCGGACCATTCAGCGGACGCACATTCAGCACCGATCCGTCGCGTCCCACAATGATGTCGAGGGCGATGATCGCCTGGAGATTCTGTTTGCGCGCCTCCAGCGGGTAGATCGGATCCACTTTGTGGACGAGCAACTTCTGCATCACATCGGTTGGAACCTCGATCGCCCGGCTGTTCGCATCGTTCCGAGAGTTCAAACCGGATTCCAGCGCGGCCCACTCGTGGTTCCACTTCCACCAGGACAATCCCGCAGCAAGCACCGCAACGACCAATGCAGCAATCCAGACGATTGGGCGACGCCGCTTTTTTCGGCCGTTGTTTCCGCCGCTATAAATTCGACCTGCCTGTTTCTTCGTTTGCGCCGGCTTTTTCGCTCCGGGTTGCGCGCCGTTCGCCTTGCCAAGATCCACGGCCGCGCCGGACGTAACCTGCGCTTGTTTCGCCCATTCGCGAATCACCGACCGCTGGTCGGGCGTAATAGCGGTGAACTCGAGTCCGCACCTGAGCCTGTCCTGATATCGAACCGTCGCCCGAGTGCGCAGCGGCTGCGCCTCGGCGGACAACCGCACTTCGATCCCGACATGCTCTCCTTCCACTAGTTCCCCCGCGAGAACGGCCGCGATGCCACGCTCGCAAAGGTCCACGGAGCGCCCCGGCACGGTGTCAGGAATTCCCGAGCGCAGCACCATGACATCCAGCGGCGCAGCGATGCTGAACCGCGGCACCCGCCGCCGCGAGATGCCTTTCCAAATGCCGATCTGTGTTCCTGCAGCCATCGGAAAACGTTATTCGTACTTACTTGTTGTCGTTCTGTTTAGTGCTTGTCATTCCGGAGCGAAGCGAGGAACCTGCTTTTGAAGTCGTCCTATCTCCGCAACTCCACAATCTCACTTCCGTGCGCGAACAGCGCCACACTGGCCATTCCGATAAATAGCCCATGCTCTACAACTCCAGGCATGGCGCTCAACTCACGCGCCAGGCCCTCTGGGTCCCGAATTTCACCGAAGCGGCAATCGAGAATGTGATTATTCTCATCCGTGAGATAGGGCTTGCCGTCATTCCCCATGCGCAGTTGCACGTCAGCACCCAATGCCGCAATTCGTTTCCCGATGAGTGCATGCGCAAATTTAATCACTTCCACCGGCAGCGGAAATTTCCCCAGCTTCTGTACCTGCTTTGTTGCATCCGCCACCACCACCATCTGTTTAGTAGCCGATGCCACGATCTTTTCGCGCAGCATCGCCCCGCCGCCGCCCTTAATCAATCGCAATTGCGGATCGACTTCATCCGCTCCATCGACGGTAACCGCGATCTCCTGGCATTCATCCAGCGTGGTGAGAGGAATCCCCAGGCTCTCCGCGAGCTCTTTCGACCGCACCGAAGTCGGAATGCCGCGCACGCGCAGTCCGTTCTTGACCTGCTCCCCCAGCAACTTGATGAAGTAATCCGCGGTCGAACCCGTACCCAGGCCGACCACCTGGCCATCTTTCACAAACCGCAGACTTGAACGCGCAGCCGATTCTTTTTCCTGTTCGTTCGCCATTTGATTTATGGAGAGCCCCGCCGTCACCCTAAACTCGTCTCGATATAGATCAAATACGCCGCCAGAGTTATGCCAAACAATACCGTCAATATCGTAACCAGATCGAGGACAACCCCTGCCGGCTCAAACTTCCCCGAATCCAGCTGCATCCTGGTCTTGCGATAGCGCACCAGCCCCGCAATCACAAGCGCGACGCCTGCGATGATCGAGGTCGCGCCCATCCATACCGAAAATCCGGCGGTCCGCACCGGATGTCCCTGCAACGCCGTCAACTGCCGCATAGCGATAGAAAAGCGGCCGATCGCGAAGCCGAAGACGACAATTGCCGCACCAGTCCGCACCCATGCGAGGAACGTTCGCTCATTTGCAAGATGGTCGCGCGCCCGGTTCGGATTGAGATTGGCGTCGTTGCTCACGGTCGGAAGGCCGCCAGCATTATTCCACAGCCTTCACGATCACCGCTGCCGCCCCGGCAAGGTTCTTGATCAGATCCGCCGGAATGCCGTGCCGCTGCTGCAAGTATTCGACACTGTTATAAGTCAGCGAGACGTTCCCGTCAGCATCTTCCGCGACCAGCACTTTCAGCGGCAGATCAATGGCCAGGCTCGGCGCAGCAACCATCAGCGGAGTTCCGCTCTTCGGATTACCGAAGATCAGGACCTTGGTCGCGCGCATCTTGAGGCCAATCTTTTCCGCTTCGCCGCTGTGATCAATCACGGCAAAGACTTTCAGAGCTTTTTCTTCAAACGCCGATTGCAACCTGCGTACCAATTCCTCGACCGAATGGCGGCTGGAAATCTGAACAAGGCCGTTGCCCTGGAACATATATCTTTCCCTTCGTGAGTGTGCAGCAATATTATCCGATCACCGATGATTGAGTCCCGGACGCGCCGTCCGGACCACGCGCAGCTTTTCTCTCTTGCCAACCGTGCACGAATCCGTATCCTTTATCCAGTCCCGCGCACGAAGGAGATTCTTGACATGGCTTCCCTCACCGACAGTCTTGTCCAGCAATTGCTGAAAGGCCGCTACATTGCCACGCTCGCGACTGAAAATCCGGATGGTTCCATTCACATGGTCGCTGTATGGTACTGGTTTGATGGCGCGAAGATTTTTGTGACCACATCCTCGCGCAGCAAGAAGGGGAAGAACGCGCAGTCCAGTTCGAAAATTTCCATCATGATTGACTCGCGCGATCCGTTGGCGTCGTTCGGCGCAACTATCGCAGGCACTGCGAAGATCCTGACCGGACAAGCGTCTCAACAACGCGGCTCGGAAATTCATCGCAAATATATGAGTATGGCTGCGCTCGCCGATCCGAAGGTTGGCCCCGTCTTCATCATGTTTGACGACATCACGATCGAGATCACGCCCGCGTCCGTCATCTCATGGGACATGCGGGTGCTCGATCAGCAGGTCCTCGGCAGCGCCTTCGCCAAGAATCCTTCGTATCTGTTGCCGCTTGAGCCTTAACGCTGGTTTACACTGTGCCGGGGAAACAGATATGCCTAAGCCGCGTCGCGTTATTGCTGCACTCGGCGTTTTGCACGCCGTAGTTCTTTTCGCGCTCCCACAGCTCCGCGCACAGACCGAATACCAGCCCTCACCCGAAAATCTCCAGGCCCGCCGCGAATTTCAGGACATGAAATTCGGCATGTTCATTCACTGGGGCGTTTACAGTGTCCTCGGCAACGGAGAGTGGATTTTTCACGATCGCAAGCTGAAGGTCGATGAATACAACCGCCTGCCGATGTTCTTCGATCCCGAAAAATTCGATGCGCACACCTGGGTTTCGCTCGCCAAATCGGCGGGCATGAAATACATCACGATCACGTCGCGCCATCACGACGGCTTCGCGATGTTCGACTCGAAAATCTCCGATTGGAACATCGTCGCGCGCACGCCGTACAAGAAAGACCCTCTGAAGATGCTCGCCGACGAATGCCATCGGCAGGGCATCAAGCTCTTCTTCTATTATTCGCAGCTCGACTGGCACAATCCCGACTACTATCCCCGCGGCCAAACCAACTGGAACAACGGGCGCCCCGACCACGGCGATTTCAACCGTTATCTCGATGAGTACATGGACGGACAGCTCATTGAACTGCTCACCAACTATGGCCCAATCGGAGGTATCTGGTTCGACGGCATGTGGGACAAGCCCGACGCCGACTGGCATCTCGACAAGACCTACGCCCTGATTCATAAATTGCAGCCAGCTGCACTGATCATCCCCAATCATCACCAGACGCCGCGGCCCGGAGAAGACGTGCAGACCTTCGAGCGCGATTTACCGGGCAAGAACACCGCCGGATTCAACACGACGTACGTCAGCACGCAGCTCCCGCTCGAAAGTTCCGACACGCTCAACGAGAACTGGGGATTCAATATCGGCGACAGCAATTACAAGAGCGCCATGGAAGTCGAGCGCCGCCTGGTCCGTGCCGCAGGGAACAATTCCAATCTGCTGATGAATATCGGCCCTTATCCAAACGGCGAGATCGATCCGCAATTCGTTACGCGTCTCGAAGCTGTCGGGCAGTGGCTCGCAAAGTATGGAGACTCAATCTACGTCACCCGCGGCGGCCCAGTTCCGCCCGGCGACTGGGGCGTCACCACGCAGAAGGCCGACAAGATTTACGTTCACGTTCTGAACTGGGGAACGCCGCTGCTGGCGGTCGGTCCGATCAACGAAAAGATTTCTTCGGCTCACAATCTGCTAGACAACAGCGCGATTCGATTCACCCAGAGTGCTGATGGCGTCGTGCTTACAGTTCCTCCCCAAGGCAAAGACGAAACCGACCGCGTGATCGTGCTGACGGTCGCGAAGTAATCTAGGGGCACGGAGAAATCGAGCATGGGTTGCCACTGCGCGATTTCCTACTTCAGAGGATTGGCGATAGGAGTGTCGAAGAGAGGAGCGATCTTCGCAGTTTGGTCCGCAATCAACGGCATTTGGACATGGGCCGATATCGCAAGCGAGAGAGGGATGCACAACAGGCAGACAGAAATCCGGTACTGCCGCTTCATGATTGGGCGCGGCCGTACCGCAGCGGTTTGACAGCAGGGTCTGCACCTGTAAAATAAAGAACGCAGCTCGTCCTGATGCGGCGGCTTCCTGGCTGCCGTGATTGATTGTTCACGTGCCATCGTGGCGGAATTGGCAGACGCGCATGGTTCAGGTCCATGTACTCGCAAGGGTGTGGGGGTTCGAGTCCCTTCGATGGCACCAGAGAACAGTTGTCAGCGACCAGTCGCTCGCCGCCAGTGCTTCTTCATTCCAACGATCACTCCTTATTGCAAAGTGATTGAGTAATTGTGAAACTTGGTAATTGAGTAATTGAAGACCGGCGTGTGTCGAAGCGTTGGGTTTCAATTTCCCAATTGCTAAATTTCCCAATTACTCAATCTTTCCTTTCTCTCTACTAGGCAGAATGCCGGAAATGGGGCACAATGCAGGACGGAACGGGGGATTCGCTGATTGAAGATTTCGCAAAAGGGACTTTATGCGCTCCAGGCGATGATGACTCTGGCGCGGAAGCACCATCAGGGAGCCATCAAGATCCGGGACATTGCGGCCGAGAGCGATCTGCCCGAAAAGTTCCTCGAATTGATTCTGCTGGAGTTAAAGAACGCCCGCATTGTGGATAGTGTCCGCGGGGCGCGCGGCGGATATCAGTTGCGGCGTGATCCCTCGGAAATCCCCCTGAGCGACGTGATTCGGCTGGTGGACGGGCCGTTGGCTCCCATGGGAGATGCCGAGCAGCTGCGCGGGCTGATCGCGAAAGATGCAGATCATCGCGCGCTGTATGAAGTATTTCTGGCCGTGCGCGATGCCGCGGCGAAGATTCTTGAACACACCACCATCGCCGATCTGGTGGAGGGTAAAGCCCGCAAGGGGCCGGGAGCGAAAAACAGCGTCAGCAAGAAAAAAGCTACTGGAGCGTAGCCGGACTCGGGACGACAGGCACCGTCGACTCGCTTGCCATCGCCTTGACAAATGTGATCCCTCGCTGACGGCGGTCTCATTTTCAATGAAACGGCAACAGGCGAACTGTACATCGGCGCAAGGTCAAAACGATTTTGGGCGTTTTCGACTATTGTCTTTGCTGGTCGGGCCACGCTCTTCTTAAGCCGATCGTCAGTTCAGCTAAAGCACCGTATTACTCGTTGGCACGCCGATCGAGTACTGCGGGTTCTTCCAGCTTCGGCAGCCGTCCAAGCATCTGTCCTCGTGAGCCCGAATCGATGAAAATCATTGCCAGGTGCGCTATTTGCTCGATTTTCACAGCAAGATCGCGGCTTCCTACGCTAGTCTCTATATTGATCTCAGTCAGCGAATACCGCTGAAAGCCTCGTGTAGCGCGGGTTCTGCTGAGAAGTTGAATTCGTGTCTGCACCATTTCCGGTCACAGGGTTGTGGACGAGCTGCACTCGACTGAAAACACGACTAGTTGCAAGTCGCGATTTTCCATTGACGAAAAAAATAGAAAGCGTAAAACAAGATCGTTCTTTGACAGCTTCTTAAGTTTTTCCGGTTGGTGCGGCGTCCGGGGCTCGAGCGAAGTCACCTTCTGAATCGAAAGGTTGAGAAGGAGGGCAAGTGAGGGTCTATAGCAAAGCGCTGGTCGAGGCGAACAGGGAAGAAATGTTGAAGGCAGGATAGAGTTCCGAGGCGTAGGGTAGATTTATCCGGTTGGCGGTGAGCCCGGAGCCCAAGCTGACGATCGCATGGAGCGCCCCGCAAGGGAGGCTCTGGAAGCAGGTCGAGCGAGGGTCAAACGCGAGCTACTGGCCGAGACGAATGAACCGTACACCACCTCGGAACTCTCTTTATTTTTGAGTACCAAGTACCGAGTCCAAGAGCCACAATCCCCTTCCGATTGAGATTTCTGAGTTTGAAACTTCCTGAGACCTGAACATGGAGCCCCGGGCGCCCTCGTCCGGGGAATCTAGAGCGCAGACAATAGATCAGCTTTCGGCCGTGAGAACTCGGCGCTTTGCGCTTCGGGGCGGGCGAGGGCGTCCGCCCCTACACAATCACTTTGCTTCGTTGCCCGGTCCGCCTACGGCATGGATTCGCGGAATTCTTTGTTCCAGAGACGGAAGTGCGGGGAATGCTGCGTGCGGTTCCGCCTGGTACCAGTACGCTACCGAATACATATTGTCGGAGCGGACGTTCGCGTGGCCATGCTCGATGGTCGCCTTCAGCGATTTCGTGAAGGTGATCGGGGAATCGAGATGGAAGCGGTAGAGCATCCATCGGCCGCCGGCAACTTCCTGTCCGACAACCGGCGCGCCGAATAATCCGTAGGCGAAGGAGTGGCCGCCGAAATCCCATGCGCCGAGGAAATAATCTTCGGAGCCAGTTCCGTTGATTGAGGGCAGCTTCTCGCCATCAACGAAAAACATGTCGTCGCCCTCGCCCCACCATCCGTCCTGATTCTGGAGCACCGACATGGTCACGCCGACGAAGTGGCCG
>DATAUY010000191.1:0-8522 GCA_036268025.1 Candidatus Sulfotelmatobacter sp.
CGATAGACCGTTTTTCCGGCAACCATCGTCCAGACGACTTTCGTATCGCGCATTTCTTCCGGCGAAATCGTCAGGACGTCGCGATCGAGCAGCACCAGATCGGCTCGTTTGCCAGGAGCGATCCTGCCGATCGAGTCGAGATTCATCGCCCTGGCCGAATTTTGCGTGTAGGCATAGAACATGGCCTCCCGCGGCATCGACTGCGACGGATCGAGCACTCCCTCTGTTCCTTTGCGGGTTTCCGCCTGATAGATGGCGCGGAAAACATTGGCCGTCGAAACCGGCCAGTCGCTTGCGCCGGAGATGATTCCGCCGTTGTCGAGAATTGAGCGCGCCGGATATTGCCACTTGTAAATTTCAGGATCAAGGTACGGCTTTAGGATCTCGATCGTGTCGTTGCCGGCATCCGCCCAGAAGAGTTGCAGGGCGCTGATCACGCCAAGCTGGCGGAAGCGCGGGAAATCTTCCGGTCGCACGAACTGCTCGTGCGTGAGCGTATGGGGGAACTTCGACGCCGGATTCGCCGCCCGCGCGGCGGCGATGCCGTCAAGCGCTGCCTTCACCGCGCCATCTCCGATCGCATGCACATGGATGATCAGACCCTGCTTGTCGGCGGCGACGCAGAGTTCGGCAAAGGTTTTGGGATCAAAAAGAAGATCGCCGTAGAGGCCTGAGTTCTTGTAAGGCTTGGTGAAGTGCGCAGTCTGCGAAGGAAACTCGGCCACTCCATCGGCAAAGATTTTGATTCCCGTCACATGCAGGTGAGGGACATTCTTATATATCTCGCGGGTTTTCTGGACTCTCGCCAGTTCCTCGGTGGGATGTTTCGACAGCACCTGCGGGAAGGCGACCACTTCCGAGTTGAGTTCGCCATGATCGGCGAGCATTTTGTACGTCTGCAAGACGTAATCGGTCGCAAGCGGATCGAGCCATGCCGTAATGCCGAGGCTGTAGTTGTATTCGAGGGCGGCGCGTCCGGCTTTGAGTAGATCTTCGGGAGTGTATTTCGGCAGGATCGCGTCGATCTTCGCCGTGCCCGCATCCACCAGAAATCCATTCGGCTGCATGTCTTTCCCGATGCCGTAGTAGGCACGCTGGGCCGGCGCAAGTGTCTTCAGATAATCCGCCGTGATGCCGGCGCGGTCGAGCAATACGTGATTGGCCCAGGCTGTGTGGCCGTCCATGCCGCGAAGCAGCACTGGCTGATTGGCATATGCGCCCGCACTGAAGTCCGAGTTGAGGGCATCGAGGTGTGACCAGAATGCCAGCGGCATCCCCTGGACTTCGATGATGTCGCCGCGCATGCCGCGGCCCGCTTTCTTCGCATCATCGACGAAGGCAGGAAGTTGCTCCACCGTGTCCACTTTATCGGTGGCATCGGCGCCAATGAGGCTGAGCCCGCCATCAATGGAGTGGCTGTGGGAATCAATAAATCCGGGGAAAAGGCTCTTGCCTTCGAGATCAACCCGTTCGGCTCCCGCGGAAACGGCTTTCTCGACTTCAGACAGATTTCCGACCGCGACGATTTTGTCGCCGCGGATGGCGACTGCTTCCGCGTAAGGATTCTGCGGGTCAGCGGTAAAAATCTTCGCGTGATAGAGAATGTGCTCGCTGGCGGTGCCTTGTGCCCACGAGGCATTTGCAAGAAGGAGAACTGACAGCGTCAAGAGGAAGCTGAAACGTCCAAGCAATCGCGCCATGCGGTTAGGCCCCGTGATGCTGGTTTGTAAGAAGCTGACGGAAGCAGACACTATACACGCCTTGCAATGCCGAGATGAAGGTTCACAGACTGCTCGACGCATTGAGCGTTGCTGTCTTCCGCATTGATTGAGTGGCCCTCTATCAAGAATCCCGTCTAGCGCAGTCCCGGCGGCAACTCCGGCTCAGCGGAGCCGTCGGTTCTGGCATCGGACGCGGCGAAATTCATTCCAGTTTTCGTGTTGTGGTCGATGGCCTGGCCGCGGCCCATGTCCAGAGAGAAATCTCCGCGCACATTTAAATCGTGGCCCATGCTGGTAAGTTGCTGCCGCACTTCGGCGGGGACGCGGTCTTCGATGAGAACCTTGCAACTCAAATTGAAGTTGCTGCTGACTGTGAAACGAGCGGTCTCCATGGCAGCTTGCAGGTTCATGCCATAGTCGATGACGTTGGAGACGAATTGCGCGTGCGCGAGCGGCTGATTGGCTCCGCCCATGATTCCGAATCCGATGTGGTCGTCGCCGTGTTCCATAAATGCGGGAATGATCGTGTGGAACGGTCGCTTGCGAGGGGCGAGCGCGTCGGGCTTCGAGGGATCGAGCATGAAGAGCGCGCCCCGATTTTGCAGAATGAATCCCATACCCCGCACAGTGATGCCCGAACCAAAAGCGGAGTAGTTGCTCTGGATCAAGGAAACTATGTTGCCTTCCCGATCCACCGCCGTTAGATATGTCGTGTCGCTCGACGGAGGAACGCCGGCTTCGGGATTGCAATTGGCCTTCTGCGGATTGATGAGCTGCGCCCGCTGTTTCGCATAATCCTTCGAGATCAGGCCTGCAACAGGAATCTTCGCAAAGCGCGGGTCGGCGTTGTAGCGAGCGAGATCGGCGTAAGCGAGCTTCATCGCTTCAATGCGCTTGTGAATTTCTTCCGTGCTCAACGGACCGCCCTTCGCCGGCTGAAATTGCTCCATGATGTTGAGCATTTCCAGAGCCGCCATGCCTTGTCCGTTGGGCGGAAGTTCGTAGACCTTCCATCCGCGATACGTCGTCGAGATGGGTTCAACCCATTCCGCCGAGAATTCTTTCAGATCGTCGGCCTGCATCGTGCCATTGAGTTCGCGCTCAGTGGCCAGAATCGCCTTGGCGATTTCGCCCGTGTAGAAAACCTGAGGTCCTCCGGCGGCGAGCAGGCGTAACGCTTTGGCGACGTCGGGATTTTTGAACATCTCGCCAATCGCGGGCGCCTGATCGTGGATGAGAAAAACCCGCCGGCTCTCGGGATCCCTCTTCAGCATGTCAACGTCGCCTGCCCAACTTGCCCCCATCAGTTCGGGCATGCCGAATCCGTTCTCTGCGTAAAAAATCGCCGGCGTGAAGAGGTCCTTCCATGGAAGATGGCCGAAGCGTTCGTGCAATTTGTTCCAGCCTTCGACTGCGCCGGGAACTGTGACTGTATCGATGCCCGTGCCCGGCATTCTTGTCACGTCTTTGGCTCTTAAATATTCAATCGTTAGCGCTTCGGGCGCCCATCCGCTGGAGTTGATGCCGTAGAGCTTGCCGGTTTTCGCGTCCCAGTAGATCGCGAAGAAATCGCCGCCCATGCCATTCATGGCGGGCTCGATTACACCGAGAGCAGCGTTGGCGGCGATGGCGGCGTCCACAGCGGAGCCGCCGCGGGAGAGAATCTCCGCGCCCGCCTGCGACGCCTGCACCTGACTGGTCGCGACGATCCCATAGGGAGAGATCACCATGCTGCGCGCGTTGGTGCGGTCTTGCGCGATCGAAGACGCGGAGAGTGCGAGCAGAAAAAACAGCGGGATGAAAGTACGCATCATTGCGGCTCCTGGAAGCGCATTGTGATTGGGAGCAGAGAACGTGTCAACCATGGAGCGCGTGGGCGAGGTCGGTGGCAGTTCCATTTCGGTAGTCGACGAGTTTATGGGTACCCCCTCCCCTCGATCTATTGGAATCATCGGGTTGCGGAAAATCGCGATTTGATCCAAGGGGCACAATCGTTTACGGGCAAAATCTTGAGCCACAAGGCTTTGCGCGCTCCGAATCACTTTTTTCGGACGGGGTCACTCGGTGAAGCTAGCATCGAACAATTCGATTGTGGAAGGCAAGGTCAGATGTCACATCGTCTTGTGGAAAAAGTAAAACAGGCGTAAGACTGCGACCGACCACTGACTGACGGGCGCTGATGAGGGCCCAAGGCCTCCGCCTGTTCACAGAAGCTCTCAGGGTTTGTCAAAAGCATAATTCCGGTAATTTCAACGAAAATGCGGGACAGGGAACATCCGGATGCAGCCGATCCTGCTGCCCTTACGCAAGCACCATTAAAGTCGGCACACCCACTACTGGCCCGGTCGTGGTCACGACTCCCAACGGCACATTCACAAGCAACAAGAATTTCCGGGTCGGCCCGTAGGGGACCTTCTATGAGAAGAGCCGGGCCCGAAGCAAACCTGACTGGCGCCTTTGCCGGTTTCGCTTGGTAAGCAAAGTCTCGTCAAGGCCGGATTTGGCGATCTCTACGTTGGAGGTCTGAGGTTTGAGCCTTCTAACGGAACCCTCAAAAAAGCGGCCCGGGAGAGGAACCCGGGCCGCGATTCGTGATCAGACGTAGGGTCGTTAGAATCTGAGTTGAGCGCGAATCTGGAGCGCGCGCGGCGAAGCGTCTGCACCCAGGAACGAGCCGAAGATGCTGGTTGGGGTTGCCACAGTCCGGACAATAGAACCGAACTGAGAATTTGAAACGTCACCGATGGGTTGATCGAAGTTTGGATGATTGAGGATGTTGAAGGCCTGCGCGCCGATTTCAATCTCGGCGCCTTCCCATTTCGGTACGCGGAAATCCTTCATCAGAGTCAGATCGGTATCGAAGTAGTCTGGCCCATATATCTGGTTCCGACGCTGATTTCCGAACGTTCCAATTCCTCCAGGCCCTATGGGAGAGGCGAACTCTGCCGGGGTCAAACATGGCGTACTCGTCCCATTGACATTGAATGCAGCGGAAGAACTGCAATTGATCGGGCCAACTGAGGAATCGGCGAAGAGAGAAAGACCAAGCGAAGGACCGTAGTTGTAGGTGCTCAAAGCCCCACTGGAAGCCCCGTCAATCACCGTAAACGGCAGGCCTGATCGCGCAAAGAGGGTGCCGGAGACTGTCCAATCGAAGAGCGTATCCCACAGCAGGTTGTGAAGTTTGGGCGTGTGGTAGACATAACTGAGATTGAACTGTTTGCGAACATCATAGTCCGCGTTGCCATAGTTGTACTGGCGCAGACTGTAGGGATTCTGCGCCGACAGGATGCTGGTATTGGTATCGAAGTTGAAAGGCAGGAATCCACCGTTGGAAATATCATCCAGCGCGTGGCTCCAGGTGAAAGAAGCCTGGAGCTGCAAGGCCGTGTTCACATGACGGGTTAGAGATGCCGTCATGCCATTGTAATTAGATACTCCGGGATTGCCGATCTCCGTAACCGTACTGAAACGGGGATCGGGCGGAGTCGTGGGAAGCCCGGCGAAAGAACTTATCCCCAGAGAGGTTTGGCAATCGGGCAAACCGGTCTGGAAGGGAAGCGGAGCCGCCGGCCCATTGCAGAAGGCATTGACGCCGGGATTTACGGCCGCCAGATCGCTGCCATGGTTGCCGACGTAATTCAAGGTAAGAGACATCTTCGATCCGATGGCCTGCTCCACCGCGAAGTTCCATTCCTGATAGGTGGGATATTGGATCCGGCGCGCGGAACTGGTGAAGGTTGGAGGGCTAAAGAAAACAGCGGGCGGAAGGGCCGCTTCGATTTGGCCAATCGTGAGCCCGGAGTTAAACCCCGCCACAAAAGCCGCGTTCGAGGCCGTGGTGATCGATTGAGCGTTGCCGGGAATTCCCGGCGCCAAGGGGCCCGACGCGAGGAAGGTATTCTTCAGCGGCGAGTTGGTGTCAAACGAACTGGCGATCGTCCCCGGGAAAATATCGGAAAAGATGCCAATGCCACCGCGGATGACCGTTTTCCCATTTCCCAGCGGCTGCCACGCGAAGCCGACGCGCGGTTCCCAGCTGATGCTCTGGTAGTTTGGCAGCGCCTGATGCAGGCCGTCGACGATAGCCTGATTGTAGGGTTGCGCAGGATCGTGAGAGATGTCAAAGAATGAATTGCTCAAACGAGCAAAGCAATTCGTCTGGCACACCGGATTGGAATTGTGCTCGGCGCGGAGCGATAGCGTGACTTTAAGGTTTTGTCGCAGGGACCACTCATCCTGCGCATACAGTCCGAGACTGTAGAGCGCCAATGGTTGCGTGGGACGAGACGCGAAACCCTGTTGGAATACATCAGTGGTCCCGTTGAAGAAGCTGGCTTCCGAATTGAATGTCGCAACTGGAATTGTGGCCGAAAAGCCCCCAGGCGTGTAATCGGTGAGATCGTTGCGCCGGAAGGCCACGCCAAATTTCAGCGTGTGATTGCTTTTCTGCCAGGCATAATCGTCCGAGATCTGATACTGCGTTACATTCCGTCCTTGCGGCCAGCTGCTATAGGAGGTGCTTCCTGGAACGGCAAACTGCCCCGAAGAAAAATTCAGTTCATAGGGCATCAGGGCAAGAGCCTTGGAAAGGCTGGGCGGCTGGAAGATCGCGCTATACCAGGAGCCGGCCAGAATGAGTTGATTGATTCCATTCGCACCGACCTGATGAGTTTCCTGCAACTGGCCTTCGTACTGCGGCTGAATGCTCTGTGCGTTCAGAACGGGAGTGAGAGGATCGGTAATCGTGGCCTGGTTTCCGTGATCGGTACGGAAATGCACGAAGACGCGGTCCCGCGTGCCGATGTTCTGGTCGACGCGAGCAGTCATCAACCATTCGGTCGTCAGATTGTTGATGTTCGACTGAAAGACCAGAGCGCAGGGGGCGCCGCCGGCGAGCGTCACCGAACCATCGCAACCGCCGGAGGGAAGGCTATTGGTGGCGCGGGCTGCTCCGGGGGCGTTGTTGTAAATGCTGAAAATCTGATTGTAGAAGGGAATTTGGGGAGCATTGCCTGTCGCTGTGAGATTAGCGAGCGTCCCTGCCTGGAACTGAGGGCTTGGGACATTTACCGGCGTTGAAATCGGAATTAACAGACGCAGACCCTCGGTATCGACGAAAAAGAAAGTCTTGTCTTTGACGATGGGGCCCCCGACGGAAGCAGCCCACTGGTTGGCATTGTCGAATGGACGAGGCGTGCCGGTATTGTTGTTGAACCAGTCATTGGCGTTGAGCACGCGGCCATTCCAGAAATATTCGGCGTTGCCGTGGAATTTGTTGGTGCCCGATTTGGTAACGAAGTTCACGTTAGCGCCAGCCAGGCTGCCGTATTCTCCGGTATAGCCATTGTTGACGACAGTTGCGGTGGAAACGTCGTTGGCTCCGAGGAGTAAATTCGTCGCTCCCGAGTTGCTGAGATTCAGGAAGGGATCGTTCTCGTTCATTCCGTCAACCGTGAAGAGATTGGAGGTCGCGGAAATGCCATAGGTGGCGCTGTTCCCGTAGCCTGCCTGTGTGTTCATGGTCGCGCCCGGTGAAGTCTGCACGTAGTAAGTGAGATCGTTGCCTGGGTTGGGAATGCTGGCTACGATTTCCGGGCTAAGGGTGTTCGAGACATTTCCGTTGTCGGTCTGGATGACGCCAGGTTGAGCGGTAACCTCGACCGTTTGCGAGGCGGCAGCTAACTGCATTTGGAGATTTACCGCGCTGGACTGTCCGACGGCGACCACAATACTCTCAGGGCGACCTTTCAATCCCTGGGCGGCCGCCGAAACGGTATAGTTGCCGGGATTTAGAAGGGAAAAGCGATAGGCTCCGGTGGCGTTCGTAGTGGTAGATTGAACAGCTCCGTTGTCACTGCTCTTCAATGTAACGGCTGCACCGGGAACCGCGGCGCCACTGGGGTCGGTAACCGTACCCGCGACTCCCCCACTGGTAAGCGACTGACCACGGGCCATCCACGGCAAGAAGATTAAGAGTCCGGCTGCGAGAGTCGGAAGATAGCGGCGGGCATGGTACTGCGACTTCATATAAATTCTCCTCCAGAAAAAAGGTTCAGGAATGCAGGAGTGGCTCAAAGCTGTGGAAGCCTTCTGAGGCAAACATCCGCGGAGCATACGACTACGGACCATCGCCAACGTTTAGAACAGGAGCGGAGACGGAATCTCGATGCGAGAAACCGCGCTAAAGTAGACAAAGCTCCAGGACCGTTAACGGAGGAACAACCCGGGGTATACGACTTGGAAAGAGACTTCGGCTTCAGCAGATGTTGCTAGACAGATGACTGTTGCGGTATCGGGTGTATACGGTATTTTGTGTTCGTCCGGGGCTGGCTTCGGTATGAGGCGGGTTGGAAAGGACGCCGCGTTATGTTGGCAAAGGTAAGCGCTATTTGGCTGTCTCTAATAGCTTTTTTGGTTTCGCAGGGAACTGCGCCTAACTCTCTTCGCCCGCAACCGCCGACGGGCAATTCTGTCACCGGAAGTGAAGCATGTGCTTCATGCCACGCAGGAATCTTCAGCTCCTACCAGAATACCGTGATGGGGCGAGCCAGCGGTGTGGCGGGTGACGGACTCGTAACCGGCGACTTCGATGACAAGATTTCCGGCGTGAAATACAGCATTTTCAAGCGCGACGGCCGTGTTTGGATGAGCTACGAGCGCAAAGGTAAGAATGAAATTGGTGGCGAGCGTGAGCTTGTTTACTTCATAGGATCGAACGTCAAGGGCCGGAGCTACCTGTTTTCCGACGAAGGCTATCTCTTCGAATCACCCATTAACTGGTATTCGCAGGAAGGCCGG
>DATAUY010000192.1:0-18956 GCA_036268025.1 Candidatus Sulfotelmatobacter sp.
TCGTCGTCCCCTGCACCTTGGCAATGATTTCCTCCGAGACGGATCTCGGAGCCTCCTCATAGCGCGCAAAGTGCATCGAGTATTCCGCGCGGCCCTGCGTCGACGAACGCATGTGCGTCGCATAACCGAACATCTCGGCCAGCGGCACGATCGCCTTGATCACCTGCGACCCGGCGCGGTGCTCCATGCCTTCGATGCGTCCGCGGCGCGAACTCAGATCGCCCATGATCGTTCCGGCATAATCTTCCGGCGTCACCACTTCCACCGCCATCACCGGCTCCAGCAGCACCGGAGAAGCCCTGCGCGCCGCTTCCTTGAACGCCATCGAACCGGCAATCTTAAACGCCATTTCGTTCGAATCGACGTCGTGATAGCTGCCGTCATAAAGCGTCGCTTTCACATCGACCATAGGATAGCCAGCGAGAATTCCGCCTTCCAGCGCTTCGCGAATGCCCTGGTCGATCGGCTTGATGAATTCTTTCGGCACCGAGCCGCCTGTGACGTCGTTGACGAACTCGTAGCCCGTTCCGGCAGGTTGCGGGTCGAGATAAATCTTGGCGTGGCCGTACTGGCCCTTGCCGCCGGTTTGCCGGATGTACTTGCCTTCGGCCTCGGCGTGCTTGCGGATAGTCTCGCGATACGCGACCTGCGGCTTGCCGACATTGGCCTCGACCTTGTACTCACGCATCATGCGGTCGACGATGATCTCGAGGTGCAATTCACCCATGCCGCTGATGATGGTCTGCCCGCTATCGGGATCGGTATGAACCTTAAAAGTAGGATCTTCCTGGGCCAGTTTGCCCAGCGCCAGGCCCATTTTTTCCTGGTCGGCCTTGGTCTTGGGCTCGACCGCAACGGAAATTACGGGCGTCGCAAACTCGATGGTTTCAAGCGCAATCGGATGCCGCTCATCGCAGATGGTGTCGCCGGTCGAAACATTCTTCAAACCAACTGCCGCGCAGATATCGCCTGCCAGAATTTCCGAAATCTCTTCGCGCTTGTTGGCGTGCATCTTCAGCAGGCGGCCAATGCGCTCGGTCTTGCCCGTGCGCACATTGAGCACGCTGTCTCCGGTCTTCAGTTGTCCGGAGTAAATGCGGATAAACGTCAACTGGCCGACAAACGGATCAGCCATGATCTTGAACGCCAGCCCCGAGAACGATTCTTTGTCGTCGGGCTTGCGCGTAATCGCCGCGCCGCTGTTGTTCGGATCCGTACCGTGCGTTTCGCCTACATCGAGTGGGGAGGGCAGATAATCGACAACCGCATCCAGCAGCGGCTGCACGCCTTTGTTCTTGAATGACGTTCCCACCACCACCGGGAACACTTTCAATTCAATCGTCGACTTGCGCAGCGATTTCTTCAGCTCCTCGGCGGAAATTTCTTCGCCTTCGAGGAACTTGTGCAGCATCTCGTCGTCGTTCTCGGCAACTGTTTCAACTAATTGCGCGTGGAACGCTTCCGCCTTCTTTTTCAGTTCAGCGGGGATTTCTTCTGTGATGTACTCCGCGCCCATGGTTTCGTCTTTCCAGATAATCGCCTTCATCTGGACCAGATCAATGACTCCGATGAACTTCGCTTCTTGTCCGATGGGAATCTGGATCGCGACGGGCTTGGCGCTGAGACGCTTTCGGATGGTATCGACAGCGTGCTCGAAATCGGCTCCCATCTTATCAATCTTGTTGATAAAGCAAATTCTCGGCACGCCGTATTTATCGGCCTGGCGCCACACTTTTTCCGACTGCGGCTGCACGCCGTGGACAGCGTCAAACACCGCGACCGCGCCGTCCAGCACGCGTAGCGACCGCTCGACTTCGGCCGTAAAGTCGACGTGGCCCGGTGTATCAATAATATTGATGCGGATGTCGCGCCAGGTGCAGGTCGTTGCCGCGGACGTGATCGTGATGCCGCGTTCCTGCTCCTGCTCCATCCAGTCCATGGTCGCAGTTCCTTCGTGGACCTCTCCGATGCGATGCGTCCGTCCCGTATAGAACAGGATGCGCTCGGTCGTAGTGGTCTTACCGGCATCGATGTGCGCCATGATGCCGATATTTCTGCAACGCTCTAATGGAACTGTTCTAGGCACGACTCTCTAACTCTTTCTGGGGCTCTCGAAATCAGCTCTTAGTCTTTGGCTCTTAGCTTTTAGCCACACCGCCCAGGTTTAGCTAAGGGCTAAAGGCTAAGAACTAAAAGCTACTTACCAGCGGTAATGCGCGAACGCCTTGTTCGCTTCCGCCATACGGTGTACATCTTCTTTTTTCTTGATCGCCGCGCCTTTGCCGCTGGCGGCGTCGAGCAACTCATTCGACAACTTATCCACCATGCCTTTTTCGCCGCGGCCGCGGGCGTAGCTGATAATCCAGCGAATCCCCAGCGACGTTCTCCGGTCGGCATTGACCTCGACCGGCACCTGATAATTCGCGCCGCCCACGCGGCGGGTCTTCACTTCGAGCAGTGGCTTGGCATTTTCGACGGCCTTGGTGAACAGCTTGATCGCCGGATCGCCCCCACCTTTGGCCTCGACGCGCTTCAGCGCCTCATAAAAGATGCCCTCGGCGGTCGAGCGCTTGCCCTGCCACATCATCGAGTTGATGAACTTCGTCACCAGGTCCGAGCCATACACGGCATCGGCCGGAACGGTTCGCTTTGCGATATGTCCTTTTCGAGGCATTTTAAGCTTTTTGCTCCTAGCTCTTAGCTTCTAGCCTGAGCTTTAACTGGCCACTGATTCTTCAACCCTTTTTCGCCCGCTTCGCGCCATATTTCGAGCGTCCCTGCTGACGGCCGGCAACACCCACTGCATCCAGCGTGCCGCGAATCACGTGATAGCGCACACCCGGCAGGTCCTTCACGCGGCCGCCGCGGATCAGCACAATCGAGTGCTCCTGGAGGTTGTGGCCGACACCCGGGATGTACGTTGTCACTTCAATTCCATTCGTCAGGCGAACACGCGCAACTTTGCGCAGCGCCGAGTTCGGCTTTTTCGGGGTCTGCGTGTACACGCGGGTGCAAACGCCGCGCTTCTGCGGACACCCCTGCAGTGCAGGGCTGGCCGTCTTGTACCGCGGCCGCTTCCGCCCCTGAGCCACGAGTTGATTAAATGTAGGCACGCTTTGCCGCTCCTTCGGTCCCACACCGCCGTTTATACGTGCGGTGAATCGCTCTCGAATGTCCTAGACGCGCATTCGCAGGCATGATCGGCAAGTGCCGGTCATTACTTCTCATGCGCAAGAAAATCCCGCGCTAGAGATTCTGGATTCCCTTAAGACTTACGCCGTCCGACGGTGGCGCCCGGCCAAACTCCGGGGGCACTCCGTTTCGTCAGCCTTGCCCTGCATGTCCTACCGCATAAGGACGGAAGGCGCCGCAGGTACGTTTCAGCGAGGAAGTCTCCGGATCAGTCTTTCATTCACATCCGGAAACGCGTTTCTCAACCGCTCAACTGCCAGTCTTCCCGACACCAGAAGACTCACAGCACACAGCAAGCCTGGATGAACTCGCGGAACCAATTTAATGTATCAGAACGATCTCAATTCTTGCAACATCGTGTTCACAAAAATACCCACAGGCCTGCAACCTTTGTCCAAACATCGTCAACGGACGATTCTGCATCCGAGAAAGTTGGAGCTGGAGCAGAGTTAGGCTCGGGCCTGAGAAAAATGCAAGCATTTAGGACACCTCCCACTCAGAGGTCCTTCGCTTCGCTCAGGATTTCGGCGGCGGGCTACGGCCGCGCGCCTCAACTTGCTGATTCCCGCTCCAGCCTCTACACTACAGGTTTTCCAATTCATCCGAAGTTTTCGCGCGCGCTGACTTTCAACGGGCGCCGCAGCTTGAGGCACGGAGGCAAAGAGGAGTGCATGGGTAGGTTGCATTCGCGCGGTCAAGGTCTGTCACTGGCAATCCTTTCTCTGGCCGTCGTCTCTCTGGCCATCGTCGCTGGGTGCGGCGGCAAGACCAAACCCAGCACGCCGTTATTCCCCGGTAAGGTGAACATCTCGCCCTCGGTCAACACGTCCATAGCATTGGGAGGAACGATCAATTTCCTCGCCAGTGTCCAAACGGCGTCGGGCACAAACCTCAATACTCCAATTTCCTTTTCCTCAAGCGACACATCCATTCTTAATCTCGCGTCGAACGGCGTAGCTTGTGCCGGACATTGGGACGCCCTCTTTACCACCTGCACTCCCGGCAACGTCGGCGTGGTGCAGGTCACCGCCAGCGCGCTGGGCGGCACCAGCATCCCTACTTACGTTTTTGTCCATCCCGCGGTTGACAGCGTCACGGTCAGCGGAGTTCTCGACGGGCCCCCAGTCCAGGAACCCTGCCTTTCGCAGACACAGTCGATGACACTGGAAGCCCACGCCTTCAGCCAGGGAAATGATGTCACCGCCTCCGTCGGTCCATTCACCTGGTCCGCAAACAACGCATCGGTCGTGAACCTGGTTCCCATCAACGACACTGCCTACAACTTCCCAACCAATCGAGCATCGGCCATCGCCTTGACCCCAGGCATCACCCAAATCTTCGCAACTGCGACCGGAGTTTCGAGCACAACATTTCAGCAGCCGCAGTACACGAGTTCCTCGAATCAGCTTTCGCCGATCCTCGATTTCTTTTCGACCTGCCCGATTCAGAGCATCAACCTCGAGGTGGGCTCGGTGGGTTCCGGCCAGACTAGTTTTGTCATCAGCAAAGGGACTTCGCAAACAGTCGTCGCCACCGTCACCGACATCATGGGCGTCAGTTCCCTGCCGAACACCACTGGCGGTCCCGTGTTGAGTAAGATTCCGCTGACCTGGACTTCTTCGCGCCCGGGAGTGATGGCCATTCCCTCTGGCTGCCAACTCTCGTGCTCCGCTACGACTTCTCCAGGATCGGTCAACGTGACCGCATCCTGCACGCCGCCTGGTTGCAACGTGGGATTCCCGGTAATCCCCGACTCACTCGCGACAGCAACGCAGATTCAAGCCTGCACGACGTTCTTCCACGCGCAGTTTTCGAATTTCCAGAGCTGCCAGCAGTTGATTCCCGTCGCGGTCTATGCTTCGACCGCGATCTCAGGGACTGCCACCGGCGACCCAGTGGACGGCAATGTTTTCGCCACCAGCACCGGATGCGCACACATGCCTCCGCAGTCTTGCGTAACCTCCGGCTACTACCTATCCACGACAACGGCCGTCGCGGGGAATGAGAATCCGCTGCCCACAACGCCCAATTCGTTCATGTTCGATCCGGGGGGCACCAAGGTTTTCATGGGAAGCGAATTTGGGGCACAGACAATCAATCCGGCCAATTTCGGCACTGCGAACAGTCCTTTTGCCTCCCTCGGCACGGTCACCGGCACTACCCTGGCCGTCTCCAACAACGGATTGTTGGCCGTCTACACGGACACTCTGCACACCCCCAACCAGGTCTACGTTGTCAACACAACCAATTCCACCACTCCAACCGCGACCGCATTGAACATCACGACCGCCGATGTCGCCGCCTTCTCGCCTGATGGGTTAAAGACGTACATTATGGGGGGCACGACAGGAACATCCCTCTACATTTATTCAACTCTCCAAAGTTTACAGGGACCGATCACGCTCGCAGGCGCCGCGCACGCCGCCGGATTCTCTCCCAATAGCGCGTTCGGTTTCATCGCGGAGGGCGGAACTTCGCCTAACGTCACTGCTTTCGCAACCTGCAACAACCAGGTGGCCGCCACTTTGCCTCTGCCTGCCAGCCCGATTCTCATGCAGGTGTTGCCTAACGTTCATATAGACGGCCGTGACTCCTACGGCTATCCGATTCCTGACGGAATTCACATCGTCGCGCTTGACTCCACCGGCTTCGACATCGTCACCGCAACAACTTCTGCGCCCGTGTCGGGAACTCTCTGCCCGCAGGTCTTGACCTTTACCAGCAACGATCCTCTGCGCCAGGCCCAGCGCGTCGAACTCGGCCAGGGAACGATCCAGCCGATAAACTTCTTCGCCTCGCCTGATGGAACGCAGCTCTATGTCGTGAATGCGAGCAGTTCCACGATCCTTGCTTACAACTTCGTCGCCGGCGCGGTCGTCGGCGGCATTGAACTGGTGAACAACGCTAACCCGCTCAGCGCCGATGCCACCGTGGACACGGGCATCATTATGGTCGCGGGCAACGATGGCCTGCTGCACCAGGTCAGCACGTCTCTCACCGGCGCAGACTTGTTCCAGATTCCCTTCCCCAATTTGCCCAACTATCTGAACCCCTTCTGCACGAACTACTCAAGCACAGGCGTTTGTGCGCTCAACGCGGTAGTGGTCAGACCTTAGCGATCCAAACTCCCGCTTCGCCGGAACTCAAATCAGGCAAAGGCGCGGCCTAAGGATCTGTGCAGGAAGTGTTGCTTCAGCGGCACAACAACCTACATCACCGTATGTACATGTACGTACACATCACAGAAATGGAATGGAAGGCTGCTTGGTTAGAATTCGTAGAAACTTCCGCGAGGGCGGTAGTCCGAACCTCCATCCTAATTCGCGGGCGGAAGATCCATTTTCCTCTGTCCGGGGGGCGCATAAGAACCGCGCCGCGGAATGCCGGGCGGAATGCGGTGCGAGCACCTGCCTGGTGCGGTGATCGACATTCTATCGTGGTGAATAAAGACTTCCGCGGAGACTTCTTTTTGGACGCTCTTGAGAGACTGCCTTTTAGCCCATTCCAGTTTAAATCTGGCTACGGGCTTCCAGGTACCGATCGCACGCTGATGCCCTTACCCTGTCACAATGGACTAATCTAAACATCAGGGGGAAATATCGCACTCCCGCGACTACCTCTTGAGGCCCAGTGCGTGACTGGTATTGAGCAGCCCTTGCCGCAACCACCCGAAGCGGCTGGTTCCACGCAACAAGAACGGGATCTGGTCGCAGCTCTGCTCAACCGGGACCGCAAAGCAACCGCCGAATTCGTCTCGCGCTACTCCGATTCTGTGTACGCTTTCGTCCGCTCCCGGGTCGCTCCGCGTTTCGACCTTGTAGACGACTTGGTTCAGGATGTTTTCCTGGCGGCGTGGGAAGGCATTCGTCAGTTTCAGGGCTCAGGTCCTCTTCAGGGATGGCTGCTCGGGATCGCTCGTCACAAGGTCGATGACTATTACCGTGGTCGCCTCCGGGTGCCCGAGCCAACGCCCGAAATGGAACTGGAAGTCCTTGCGGGTGGCATGATGCCGGATTTCGATGGTGCACTCGACCATGAGCAACTGGAGACCAAAACGCGGCGCGTGATGGCCGCCCTCAGCGAACCCTATCGGCTGGCCTTGATCTGGCGTTATTGGAACAAGGTTCCAGCGCGGGAGATGGCCGCGCGGCTCGGAAAAACCGAAAAAGCTGTTGAACGCCTTCTGGCACGGGCGCGACAGCAGTTTCGAGAAAGGTGGGACGATGCCCAGAAATCTCTCGGATAAAGAATTCCTCGAACGTCTCGCCGCTTGCACTGAACCCGCTGAGACCGGTAGGGCCCCCTCCCGTCTCAAGTCGCGGATCTATTCCATGCTGGTCCAACGCCAGGCGGAAACCGGACCGCTGCAAAGTTTGAGCAAGACAAAAACGGCGGGGCACGGTCTTTGCGTGTTCGAAGAGCTGGTTTGCATTGCTCCCGTCGGGGAAGCCGTTAGACAACTCAACCCATGCCGCGTATGCCACGCCCGTATTCTGGCCGAGCGTTTCGAAGATCCTCCGGTCTTCTGGCCGAACTGTCCCTATGTGAGCTTTAAGAAATCTTGACGGGAATACGGACACTTGCTCGGAACGACAAGCAAACTGGCCTACGAGTAGCGGTTGCCCTAGAACTCCCGCACAATCCCAAACAGATTCTGAAAGTTTTTCAAGCTGTGCGGGCCTGCCGGATCGAGTTCATGGCTGATCGGATTTCTGGTTATCGTCTCGGCGAAGCTGTAACGGAATCTCCACCCCCGGTGCAGCGTCAAATCGATTCCAACCGGTACGCGCAATCCAATCATGTCGGCGCTGAAAGCGTTGGGGGGAATCGGCGCCGCTCCCTGCGCTATGTTGAGGTTCTTCACCGTCGAGGCGAAGTGTACCCAGCCAGTTCCCACTGAAAGATACGGACGCACGCGGCTTTCTCTCGGCCGGAAATACACGAGCACGCTGCCGAAAACACTACTTTGCGAACTGCTCCGCTCCTCCTGATATGCAGCCGTAGAACCTACGGTGAATGCGCCGGCCGAGAGCACCAGCGGATTCCGGTTCCACAGATACTCTCCCTGAACACTCACAAAGTCGTTCAGATGTTTTCCTACCAACGGATTCAGCACGGGTCCGTTGGTTGCGTTATACGACGAGAACTCGGTCGCGCTGGGGCCGACAAGCGATCGGGCATCCCCGGAAAGCGTGGCCACTCCGCCCACGAAGCCCGCGTAAAACTGGGCACGAGCCGGCCCCGCCACCAGCACGACCCACAGCGCAACTGCCACCAAAAACCTGGGTTGCATGGGCAACAGTCTTTTCTCTGAGAATTTTGCGGGGGATTTTATCTCGTAATACGACATATCAGACGAAGCGGATCATGACGGTCCGCCCGGCTCTCTCTCCGCTCCACGAGCAGATTCGTTTGGATCTCGCCGTGATCTCTAACCCTTCAGCGTTCGAACTCCATGGAGAAAGGAAATTACGATGAAGTCGAAGTTGCTGGTCGCGATGTTTTCGATCCTTGCGTTTGCAATGTGGAGCCCGTCTGCACATGCCGCGGCAGGAGCAGTTTACACCCTCACCAATTCGAGCAGCGGTAACGCTGTGATGATGTTCAACCGGTCTTCAAACGGTCAGCTTGCGCTGGGCGGCAGTTTCAGCACGGGCGGCACCGGCTCTGGCGCCGGACTTGGCAGCGAGGGCGCCGTCATTCTCGACACTAGCAACCGTTTCCTCTTCGCCGTCAATGCGGGCAGCAACAACATCTCCGTTTTCTCAGTGTCCTTCAGTGGCCTCGCTCTCGTCGGCGCAACATCCTCTTACGGAAAGAACCCCATCAGTTTGACCTCCTTCGGAAACCTGCTCTACGTCCTCAACGACGGAGGCGCGGTCGGCGATACCGACACCCTTGCAGGATTTACTGTAGATGCCAATGGAAATCTGCACAACATCTCCCAGGGCATCCCGCTGAGCGCAGCTTCGGTCGGCCCCGCGGAAGTCAGTTTCAGTCCCGAAGGCAACCAGCTCGTCGTCACGGAGAAAAACACCAATAAGGTCGACGTCTTTACTCTCGACTCGATGGGCAACGTCACGGGCATGAAAGTGATGGCGTCGGCCGCCGAGACTCCCTTTGGGTTCGCGTTCGGCAAACGTGACGTCCTCATCGTCTCTGATGCGGAGGGAAGCGCAACCAACGCGGGGGCTGTTTCTTCTTATTTTCTGGCTGAAGACGGGTCTCACTCCATCGTGACCGGCTCTGCCGCCGATCACCAAACCGCACCCTGCTGGATCACGGTGACCAATGACGGTCTTTATGCCTACACTACGAACACCGACAGCGGCACCGTTTCCAGCTACAGTGTGGGATTCGCAGGAACGCTAACTTTGATGAACCAAACCGCCGCGAGTGTGGGATCAACCAGCGCCCCCATAGATATGGCGATCAGCAACGACGCCCGCTCACTCTACGTGTTGGGCCCGGGAGCCGGCGTCATCAAGGGATTCGGCCTCGGCGTAAATGGCTCTCTGACTTCGCAGACCAGCGTCAGCGGCCTTCCCGCCAGCGCCTCAGGTCTCGCCGCCCGTTAGAACTAACTGAACTGAAGCAAGATTTTTTTTGCCCGCCCAAGTCGCATCTTGGGCGGATTTTTATTACTGAGAGACAAGCGTTGCCACATCCACATCTCAAGGGTGCGTGGCATGTCCTCTTTGCGGAGGGTGGGGATTTCTCACTTTCCGCGAAACTACTGCAGCGCAATACTTCTGCGCCGCTGGACAGCCGAGGGCGGCTGTCCCCACATGAGTTTTGCTGGCTTCGATTATTTTGCAGGAGTTAGAGCTGCCTGAATCGTTGGGGCGTGGATTTCGTCTCCGCGGAAATATTTCGGATTGTCCTTTGATTCCTTGTTCGCGGACTTCATCTCCGGCATCGCCGCGTACGGCTTCGAGTAATCGTTCGCTGCATTCCAGAATAGGAAGCCAACTCCGCCCTTGGACTTCGCCGTCTCAACCTGAATCTTGATGTATTCCGGCGAGTAGGTCTTCGTGCGCCAGTGGAACGCTTGCAGCCAGGGGCGAATGACGACCCCGCTGGCCCGGTTGCCGTCCGGATGTGTAATCAGTTCGAAGCGGTCCATGGATTCGCCGATGAAGTGCGCCGGTTCGTCTCCGGGGTGGGCAATGTTGTCCATGCCGAAGAAGTGTGAGGGATAGATCATCGGGCTGAGCACGTCACAGTAGTGCGCCATGCCAACGATGTCCTGTCCGGTGTGTGAGAGGTCAACCTGCCGTTGCCACGCCATCACGCCGAACACATCGAGCGAGAGCAGAACGCCGGTCGGATGCAATTCGCCGTAAGCCTTTTTCAGGAAGCCGGTGATGACATCGGAGCGCTGCGGGCCACGGGCTTTCGCGACCTGGCATCCGGTCTTTTGCCCCTTCGGAGCTGGTTGCTCCTTTGCTACATCTTTCCCACGGCTTGCTCCGCGGGCTGGATTCTTTTGGCCCTTCGGGGCTGCTACTGCGTCGACGCATAGCTGGTCAGCTTGAGTTGACGCCACATCAGCCTGCGCCGAATCCTGCTGTCCCTGGAATACGAACTGCGCGTCTTTCTGATCACCTTCAGCGGGGAATCTCACATAGTCAAACTGAATTTCATCCACGCCTAGCTGCGCGACGTGCTTGGCCAGCGCAATGTCATAGTCCTGCACCTTCGGGTTCGAGGGATCGGTCCAGACCAGTTTGCCGTTCTCGCGCCACGCCGTATGGTTCTTGCGCGACTGCACCGCCAATTCCGGATGCGTCACCACCAGCCGCTCATCGCGGAACATCGCGATCCGGGCAATAGCGTGCATGTTTTCCTGGTGCAGGAAGTGCACGAACTTCGGCACGTCGTGGATGTAGACCTTGTGCTCGCCCAGCAACGGGTGCTCGTATGGAATATTCACGCTGCCATCGGAGTCTTTAATGTCGAAAACCACAGCATTCCCGCCAACCTCGCGCCAGTGCTTGATGATCCGGATGCCGTGGTCGCTGGCCGCCATTATTCCGGTCAGATAAATCGCGCGAACTTCGAAGTCTCTCGCGACTGGGACTGTCTTTTCCGTAATTGGGGCTGGGAGGATGCCGGGGATGATGATATTCTCGTTCGCCTTAAGGATGTTGCTGGCCTCGGATTTATGGTTCGCCGACCGGATCGCGTCGGCCAATTCCGAAGATGTCAGGTAAGAAGTCTTGCCCAGGTATTTGCGGGCGATAGTTGGGATCGCCTCTCCGCGCTTCGCGCTATAAACTTCCGAGCCCGGGGAGATGATCGGTTTCGGTTCGGCGGGGATCGAGAGCTTCGCGGTTCCAACAGTCCCGCCGATGCCTTGCACCTGCGGCGCGAATTGTTGTTCCGGCTGCGGCGGGGCGGCCTTTACGGTTTGCGCCTCGGCGGCGAACTCGGCGGCGGAATGCGGACTCAAACGCCAGGCAGCAACACCGAACAAAAGACAGGAAACTCCCGTGACAATGCGAAGAGACGAATGACGCAAACGATCCTCCGAACCTACCCGAGTCGGATCGTAGCTTTGCCTTTTGTCCGTCGCTAGTTACGAGGGGAGTAGGCACGGTTGAGGAAGGCAGTGGGCAGTGGCTAGTGGTCAGAGATCGGTGCCAGTCTTAGCTTTCGCCGAAACGGCCCGCTTACAAGTTGAGAAAATGTGCTTTCGGTCGAGAAAACTCACGACTGGCCACTGACCACGGACAACTGCCCACTGGTTACTAGCATCTTCCTTCCGCGATGATGCAAAGGTTTGCGGCAGGACTTGGAACCCGGCTTGAGGAAACTCTCTAATGAAACGGTATCCTGTGGCGAACTCAGCACTTGCGCTACATCCCACGGCTGGCAATCCGTGGCTAACGATTTGCTTATTTCCCAATGCCGGACGGCGCCACGTTCTGGAAGGTCGTGGGGAGCTTCCAGAAGGTAGGGATAAAACAAGGAATACGGCCTACTAAGTCCGGCACGACATAGAAGAGAGCCGAAGAAAACGGCCGAAAGGGAAGCGGGCACAACGAATGAGTATGAGGACGAATCTCGCGACAGTACTCGATCCGAACCGCCGCAGCAGCGATGCCGGGGAATTTGACGCTGCGCTGCGCCGCCGCATCGTAGGTCAGGACGCAGCGGTCGAAAAGGTGGTCGAGATCTACCAGATGTTTCTGGCCGGCCTGAACGCGCCGGGCCGTCCCGTGGGCAACCTGCTGTTCCTGGGGCCGACCGGATCAGGCAAGACGCGCGTGGTCGAAGCCATGGCCGAAGCGCTGTTCGGAGATTCGCGGGCCTGTATCAAGATCGATTGCGCCGAATTCCAGCATTCGCATGAAATCGCAAAGCTGATCGGCTCGCCTCCCGGCTACCTCGGCCATCGCGAAACGCATCCTCTGCTTACGCAGGAAGCCCTGAACCAGTGGTTCACGGAAAAGCTGAAGCTCTCGATCCTGCTCTTCGACGAAATCGAGAAGGCTTCCGACTCACTCTGGCAGTTGCTGCTTGGCATTCTCGACAAAGCGACTTTGACCCTCGGCGACAACCGCCGCGTCGATCTCTCGCAATGCATCATCATCATGACATCGAATCTCGGCGCCAGCGAGATGATGAATCTCGTGGATGGCGGCTTCGGTTTCGCGCCGAAGACTGTTGAAGTTGACGAATCGTTCGACGACAAGATTCAGCGTACCGCGGTCGAAGCGGCCCGCCGCAAGTTCACGCCCGAGTTCATGAACCGTATCGACAAGACGGTCGTGTTCAAGACTCTGCGCGACGAGCACCTGTCGCAGATTCTCGACATCGAACTTGGCATGGTCCAGCAGCGTGTCCTGATGGCTGCCGGGACCAACCAGTTCGTGTTCAATTGCACGCCCGCGGTAAAGGAATTCTTGCTCAAGGAAGGCACCGATCCGCGCTACGGCGCCCGTCATCTGAAGCGGGCCATTGAACGCAATCTCGTATTCCCGCTCGCCAACCTGGTCGCGACGGGCCAGGTAAAGCTGGGGGATTTCGTCCGCGTTGACATGGCCTCGGATACGAAGATGATCTTCGTGAAAGAAGCCGAAAACGCCATGGCTCCAGTAATGCTCGAGCGCTACGGAGCGGCGGTCTCCAATCAGCCCACCACCCGCGCGGCCCGCACTGCCGTCAACAATCGCCGCGACTTCGGCACTCCCGGTCCGTCGGTTGCCGAGAGCAAATAGGTTTGTCCTGATCGCCTCGCGGACGCGCATCCCGCTAGGCGTACCTCATAGGCGCCGGATCTCCCGGCGCCTTTTTTTGAGCCACGTTATCGGCAAAGAGTTGGGCCGCACAGGTACCTTCGTTCGAGAAAATGCATTTATTCCCTTTTCATTCGGTAGCGCCCTTGAATAGAATGGCGTTTCTCCGATTGGAACTCCCGCAATGAACCTTTTGGTATTGTGTCTGACGATGCAGGTGGGTCTTGTCTTTGGCCTGACAGGGCTGATCTGGCCTGAAAAACTGATGCCGGCGTTCGGGATATTGATGTTTCCGTGGCGCGCCAGCCATCGTGCAATTCGCGCCCACGGCGTGGTGGTTCTGGCCGCTTACTTCGTGCTTCTGGCCCGGATCTCCCTCACAGGAATCTGACCCGCTCCAAACACGCTTCTGGCACACCGCGCCAAACCGGCCCCGAGGGATCGCTTAAATCATCTCCGTTTCCCATAAATCATGCAGGTGCACGATGCCTTCGAGCTTCCCGGTTTCATCGATGACCATCAAAGAAGTAATTTTCTTCTCTTCCATAAGCGCCAACGCCGAGGCGGCAAACTCATTTGCGCCGATAGTCCTGGGGTCGCGCGTCATGGCCTCCTCGGCGGTCAGGTCCATCACATCTTTTCCGCGCTTCTCGAGCAGACGCCGCAGGTCTCCATCGCTGATGATGCCCGCCAGTTTCTCGTTCGTCACGACCGCGGTCACGCCCAGTTTCTTGCGCGACATTTCATAGATCACATCCGGCATCTTTGTCTGTAGGCTCACGCGGGGTAGCGCATCACCGCTGTGCATTAGCGCTTCCACCCGCGCCAGTTTCTTTCCCAGCTTTCCGCCCGGATGCAAATTGGCAAAGTCTTCTTCCTTGAATCCCCGCCGCTCGCTCAACGTCACAGCAAGTGCGTCACCCAGCGCAAGCATCGTCGTAGTCGAAGCGGTGGGTGCAAGTCCCAGCGAACAGGCCTCCTGCGCCACCGAACAATCCAAAGCGACATCGGCAGCAGCAGCAAGTGTGGAGCGGGCGCCCCCGCCCGCTGCTTTTGCTTTTGCCTCTTCGGGTGCCTCATTTCTCGCGCGTTCTGGGCGGGAGAAAGCCTGCCCTGAGCTTGTCGAAGGGTGGAGATTTTGCGATATCGACGATACAGAAGCTGCCCCACTCTTCGCGCTTTTCGAAGGGTGGAAACCCGAACAGATCTCATCCCCAGTCATCGAAATCAGCGGCACCTGTAAGCGCTTGATCGTCGCCAGCAGTGCCAGAATTTCTTCCGTCTCTCCACTCGCGGAAAGTGCCAGCACAATATCCCCGCGCATGATCATCCCCAAATCGCCATGCGTCGCCTCTACAGGGTGCAGATACACCGCCGGACTTCCGGTCGAACTCAGCGTCGCCGCAATCTTGCGCGCAATCAGCCCGCTCTTTCCCATGCCGGTAACGACGACGCGCCCCACGCAGCAGAACATCAGATCCACCGCGCGCTGAAAATCTGCCGCCATTGGTCCGCCGATTCGGTCCGCCAGCACCCGCAGCGCCTCGGCCTCAATGCGCACGACATTTTCGCCTGTGTGTTTCATCAGATCAGAATCGCAGAAGAATGAAGGATGGATGTTAGCACGCGGAAAAGGGGGTTTCAGGTCTTGGACTCAAGTCTCAGGTCTTGGGTCTCAGCCTTGCGCAACGCTTACGACTTGACGGGGGGCAAATCCTAAGACCTAAGGCCCAAGACTTGAGACCTGAGACCCAAGACCTCAAAAGTGATCCAGATCCCTCACCTGCGAAGCCAGTGGCCGCGATGGTTTCTGCCCCAGAATCGCCAGACCTCGCGCCTGAATCACCCGGTCCCACGGCCCGGCCTGCCAGTTGTCTCGCGCCTTCTCCGGATGTCTCCACGACGGCGGCGTCAGCATCAGATTGCGGCCGGTCGCATGCACATATGGTTCATACATCGAGCGCAGCTTCCTCAACTTCTCGCGGCCATAATCGTCGTTGCGTAACTTCAATCCCGCCGCTCCAAGCGCCGCCAGCAACTCTTCATATTCCTCATCGGGCAAGCGATCCGGCGCGTTCGGATCGTGCCTCGCATTCACCACCTGCGCGAGATCCACGGCAGCGTGCCGCGCCATCGCGAAGGTCAATTTCGCCTGTCCCGGATGCACGCCCTCAATCCCCGTCAGCACCAGCGACGTCACGTCGAGCATCGTTGTCAGCGCCCCCAGCCAGGACTGGTTACTGTGCTGCGATCGGAAAAACGCCAGTACGGGATACGAAATCTGCGACTCGAGCAACTCCGCCGACCATCGCTCCCAGTCGCGCAACGCTTCGTCGAGAACGGACTGATCCATTCCCAGATTTTCCGTCCGCCCCGCCAATCGCACCAGCAGTTCAGCCGCAGATGGAGGCGATCCCGCGCGCGCATCGAGCATCGAAATCTGGATCTCGCGCCGCGAGAACGACGAATACACCACTGGAATGTAGCCGATCACCACGCCCAGAAACGCGAAGCCCATGCCGGCTTCAATCACCGACAGGGCCCGCGCCGCTCCCGAAGTGGGCAAAATATCGCCATAGCCCAGCGTGAAAAATGTCTCCCCGCTGTGATAGAGAATCCGCCCGAATGTAAGCGGCTCCCGATTGAGCTGCTCGTGTCCGCCAATTCCCTGCTGGACCAGCGCGAAGCCCAGGATAAGACCCGCTGCCCAAACACCGAGCAGCACGATCAAAGACAAGGGACCGAAATATCCCAGGAAATTCTGCTGCCGCGCAGCCGGCGTGATGTGGCCCGCGATTCGGCGCCACGGAATCCACGTGCGCCGGTAGAAATACGCGGTCAGCCGAAAATTACGCAGCACGCGCCGTGGCAGCACGACAGTCTCGAAAGCATCGAGCAGCACGACCCAGATAATGGCAATGCCCCCGCCCATCGCGACAAGAGGATGCTGCGAACTCACCGCAAAACGCATTTCAGCGAGGACCGACAAAGGATTGAAATGTAGATGCGTGAGAAAGGTTAGCAGATTCTCGGTACAACAGGGGGGCGTGCCCTATTCTAAATGTCGCGCACTTTGCGGCGTTTAAGTGGGGATTTTAGCTTTGCTAGTTTAGTTCCCTGCACCACGGGGCCCATTTCTCCTGCGCCGTTTGCGCGAGAAGTGACGATTTCAGTTTCTTATTGTGGTTTCGCGGGAGTCTGTTGTGCAGGCGCCGCCGGCGGCGTTTGCGGAGGCTTCGTCTTTTCCGGCGTGATCGAGGGTTTCGCCGACTTTTTCTTTGCCGCTGGCTTCTTCGGCGGTTCGTTGTCGTCTACCACAATCTTCTTCGGAGGCTCCGCCGGAATCGCCGCCCTCGCTGTCTTCAAATCCGCGCGCAGCCGCGCAATTTCCGACTCCTTCTGCGTCGACAAGCTTTCAATCCGTTCCGCCAATTGCCGACGCGTGCCCTCAAATGAATTCAAATCATTCGACAATGATTGCATATCGTCTTTCGATCCAAATGCGCCCGCTCCCTCGACGATTCCGCCCATCACGTCATACAACGCGTCGAGATTGCGGTAGAGCTTGAATGTCGCCGGCAAATCTTCCGGCGTTGAACGCAATTGGGCGATCATGCGCGGGAGCGCGTCCTGCAAATTCCGCTGGATCGAATCCACATTCCCCAGCGCCTGTTTCTTGGAAGCTCCATCTGTCTTCCAGTGCTCGATCCGCAGTTTCACAAGATCGGCCTGCGTGGCCTTCGAAGCCGATTCCAGTTGTCCGAGCAGTCCCTGAAGTTGTGAAACCGATGCATACGATACCGGCTGACCATCTTGAGTAGTGGCCGAAGTTGGAGAAACGACTGGCCCCGCTTGGGCCAAAGCCGCAGTCACGCAAAGCAACAATGTCGAAGGAAGGAGGATAAGTTTCATTTTTTTCAAGCGGGCGCGTCAGCGCTCAACAGGATACTACAAGCGTTGGCCAACCGTTTATCGGGTGAATCGCTCAGGATTCCGCCGTGCCCGCAGCACCCATCGTCGAATGCCTGCATCTCAACCCCTTGGAGGGCATCGACTCCATCCCTCGACAAGACGATAATCAACAAGACAAACATGCTCTCACCGACCCGCAGCCTGCCCTGCTCGTTTCTCATCCTCCTGCTCCTGCTCGCCCTTCCAACTCCGGCACAGGACATCGCCCGTGGTCGCCTCATCCTCAAAGATGGCTCCTACCAGGTCGTCACAAAATACGAAGTCAAGGGCGACCGCGTCCGCTATTACAGTACCGAGCGCGAGGAGTGGGAGGAACTCCCCAACTCGCTCGTCGACTGGCCCGCCACCGATCGCTACGAAAAAGAACGGCAGTCCAGCGCGTCCGCTCCAGAAGCCGTTCAACTCGATAAGGAACTCGCAGAAGAAAGCGCGCGCGACGAAGCGAAGCTTCCGCAAGTCGCGCCAGGACTCCGCCTGCCTGAAAATTCCGGAGTCTTCCTGCTCGACACCTTCCAGAGCGAGCCTCAACTCCTCGAACTCCAGCAGACCCAGGGGGACGTCAACCGCAATACGAAAACCAACATTCTGAAGGGCGCGATCAATCCGATCGCTGGAACGAAGATGACGATCGAACTCGACGGGCCGCATGCGAAAACTCAGGCCCACGTCGACGTCCCCGCGATCTACATCAAAGTCGACGACTCACCCGACGCGCCAGAAAAAGCGGTGAGCCCGCCCGCCGATTCCTCCAAGCCGAGTCTTCAGCAACCGCAACAGCCACAGCAACCCGTGGGCGCCGTCGTGCCCTTCAATCGCTTCCGGATCATCCACGCTGAAGTAAAGGGCAACAAGCGCATCGTTGGAGACGTCAAACGCCAGGTCACAGGCAAGGTGAGCCAGCAACAGAAGTTCGTCAAGACCACCATCACGCAAGTCAGCGGCGGCTGGCTGAAACTCACCCCCACGGAAGCGCTCGCACCAGGAGAATATGCAATGGTCGAAACCGAAGGTGAGGAAGGAACGAATCTTTACGTCTGGGATTTCGGCGTGAACCCCAAGGCGCCTGACAATGCGAATCCGTGGAAGCCGGAAGCCACGCCAGCGACCACTCCAACGCCAAAGCAGGATCACTAGATGGCAGATCTTAGATCCTGAGTCTTAGGTCTCAGGTCTTAGCTCTTGGAACCGGAGTCTCAGGTCTGGGCTTGCGGGTAGCACCGAACGCAATGCCGGAGCTCTGAGTTGAATTTTGCGGAATTCTAACGCTGAGAATTACCACGAAGAAACAGAAGAACCGTAAGTCGAAGCCCAAGACCTAAGACCCAAGACCGCGTCTACTCCTTCAGCATTCCCCTCTGCGCAATCCCGATATTGTCCCGCGTTGAATTCTTGACCATATACATCATTCCATCAGCCTGCCGGATCACGTCATGCGCCGTCCGCGCATCATGCGGATACGTAGCCACCCCAAGCGACGCCCGCACATTCAGATTCAGCCCTTCTTCTTTGCAGAACGCGCTGGCTCGCAGCGCATCGCGCAGTCTCCGT